>CAZLGI010000047.1:0-9688 GCA_964558995.1 uncultured Carnobacteriaceae bacterium
CGCAGAAAAATACGAACTTATATAAATCCCAAGCTTAATCCCTTCTTTTTCCCCAAACCACAAGCAATCATTGCTAATTAAGGAAATTGTCTAAAGATTGCGTTATAATAGACAGAAATAGAATGATTTTATTTATGGTGCGAAGGAGTGCTTATTTTGACAGTTAATTATAATGACGATAGTTTGGCGCTACACACAGACCTCTATCAAATAAATATGATGAAAACTTATTGGGAAGAAGGCATTACGGAGAAGAATGCTGTATTCGAATTGTATTTCAGAAACCATCCTTTTCAAAATGGTTATGCGGTTTTTGCTGGTTTAGAGAGAATTGTAAACTACATTGAGAATTTGAAATTCAGCGATACCGACATTGCTTATCTGCAAGAAACGCAAGATTATCCAGAAGCGTATTTACAATATTTAAGAGATTTTCGTTTTACTGGAACAATTCGTTCTGCTGTAGAGGGTGAGCTAGTTTTTGCCCAAGAGCCTATTGTCCAAGTTGAAGGTAACCTGGCAGAGTGCCAATTAATTGAAACAGCTCTACTTAACATTGTGAACTTCCAAACGCTGATTGCGACGAAAGCAGCTCGAATGCGTTCCGTTGTTGAAGATGACACATTAATGGAATTTGGTGCTAGACGTGCTCAAGAAATGGATGCTTCTATTTGGGGTGCGCGCGCAACTTACATTGGTGGTTTCGATGCCACATCAAACGTTCGTGCTGGGAAAATGTTTGGTATTCCTGCAGTTGGAACACACGCTCACTCGTTGGTTCAAGTTTACCGAAATGACTATGATGCATTTAAAGCTTATGCAAGAACGCACAAAAATTGTGTCTTCCTAGTTGATACTTACGATACTTTACGTTCTGGCGTGCCAAATGCGATTAAAGTAGCCGATGAGATGGGTGACAAGATTAATTTCCAAGGTGTACGTATTGATAGTGGGGATATTGCCTACCAATCACGTAAAATCCGTCAACAACTAGATGAAGCAGGTTATCCAAATGCAAAAATTTATGCATCAAATGATTTAGATGAAATGACGATTTTGAACTTGAAAATGCAAGGAGCTAAGGTAGACGTTTGGGGAGTCGGTACAAAACTCATTACTGCTTTTGACCAACCAGCCCTAGGAGCCGTCTACAAGTTAGTTAGTATTGAAGATGATTCAGGAGAAATGGTAGATACCTTGAAAATATCTAGTAATGCGGAGAAAGTTTCGACGCCTGGTAAGAAGCAAGTATGGCGAATTACTCGTCGATCAGATGGGAAGTCAGAAGGTGACTATGTTTCCTTGTGGGATGAGCGTCCGGACTTAGAAGAGGAACTATTCATGTTCCACCCAACTTACACTTACATCAACAAAACTGTGACGGACTTCAATGCACGTCCGATTTTACAGGAAATATTTGTCGATGGAAAAAGAGTGTATGACTTACCAACTATTACTGAAATCAAAGACTATTTTGAAGCACGAATTAGTTCACTATGGGATGAGTACAAACGTATACTGAATCCAGAAGCTTATCCAGTGGACCTTTCAAAAAAAGCTTGGGATCACAAGATGGACACAATCGAGTTTTTGAAAAAACAAAATTAATCACTCACCGATATTAAGAAGGGAGAGCAGCATATGCGTCCTTTGCAAAAACAAATTATTGATGAATTAAAAGTAAAGGCAACAATTGATCCAGAAGAGGAAATCAAAACTAGTATCACCTTTTTGAAAGACTACCTTCTTGCCCACCCATTCCTAACATCTTATGTGTTAGGAATTAGCGGCGGTCAAGATTCTACTCTAGCAGGTAAGCTCGCCCAAATGGCAGTCACTGAACTACGAGAGGAAACAGGTAAGGATGAGTATCGCTTCATTGGCGTAACGCTACCTTATGGAAAACAAGTGGACGAAGGGGACGTCAAAGATGCGCTTGATTTTATTCAAGCAGATGTCGTACTTGATGTGAATATCAAAATGGCAACCGACGACCTAACGAATGCGATTGAGAAAACCGGCCTGGATGTTTCTGATTTCGACAAAGGAAACATTAAGGCACGTCAACGAATGGTTGCGCAATACGCCATTGCAGGTAGCATGAGCGGGGCAGTTATTGGAACGGACCATGCTGCTGAATCTGTCACTGGTTTTTATACTAAATTTGGTGACGGTGCCGCAGACTTAACTCCTTTATGGCGATTGAATAAACGCCAAGGAAAGGCTATGTTACAGGTATTAGATTGTCCGCCCCATTTATATGAAAAGGTACCAACTGCCGATTTAGAAGACGATCGACCAGCCTTGCCAGATGAAATTGCATTAGGCGTAACTTATGAAGCCATCGATGATTATCTTGAAGGCAGAGAAGTAACAGAAAAAGATGCTGAAGCGATAGAAACCTGGTTCTTACGTTCAAAGCACAAACGTCACCTCCCAATCACAATTTATGATGACTTTTGGAAAGACTAAGTGGGTTAACGACATAGAAGGAGATGACCCAGGAGAAAATGAGAGACAAAGATAATTTTCTGCTTGGTAAAGACAGACGACCAGTACTAGTTCGTCAATTCCTATCCTTGCTTTTGACCGTATTTATTTCTCAATTATTATTTCAATGGTTTCAAAATGACCTAAATATTAGCCTTGTTTATCGCTTTACATTTGTGTGGCACACAGAGAAATTTCTGATTAGCCTGCTCATTTTACTCTTGCCAGCGGTGTGGTTGTGGGCAGTTAGCGGTAGCGTGCTCATCACGCAAGTGCTCTACCTCTTTACTAGCACCGTTATTGGGTTTATCACCTTTGAAAAAATGAACCAAAGAGGCGAACCTTTATATCCAGCTGATTTCAACATGATTTCACAGGTTGGTTTCTTATTGAAGATGCTGACGCTAGGCAGGTTAATTTTGATTATGACGCTTCTTATCCTTGGTATCAGCCTGTTTGTTTGGCTTTTGAAAAAGGAAAAGGAAAGACACCGCGTCAAATTAACAAAGCGAACGCGGATTTTAATGGTTATTTTGAGTAGTCTCGGGATGTTTTACTTGTCTCGTTTTCAAGCAGAAGGAAATATTGTTAAAAAAGCCTATGATCGAACAGCCCATTGGATTCCTTATAGCCAACAAATGAACTACTATAATAACGGCTTTGTGGCGGGCTTTTTATACAACCTTTCATCGTCCGCGATGGCCAAACCTGAAGGCTATAGCCGAGCTAAAATGAATGAGTTACTGATAAAATATCAAGAAAAAGCAGCAGAAATTAATGCGAATCGGGCTTATGAAAAGCTTGACGCTAATATCGTTTACATAATGAATGAAAGTTTTGCTGATCCGCATCAATTAGATAAAACAAACAAGGAGTGGGATCCGATTCCATTTAGTCGTGAGCTAGCGAAGCGACATGGGAGCGGTAAAATGTTGTCGCAAGGGTACGGTGGGGGAACAGCGAATGTCGAGTTTGAAGCTTTGACTGGTTTTTCTATGGAACCATTTAAGGCAAATGTCACTACTCCTTTCACCCAGTTTTTACCTGAAACCAAACTACCCTCGATTGTATCGCGTTTGAAAGAAGATCAGTTTACAGCGACTGCGATTCATCCTTTTGATACGTCGATGTATAAACGTCGGGATAATTATGCGAATTTAGGTTTTGATGCATTTTATTACGACGAAACAATGATTCACACGGATAAAATTGGGAATAATTCTTACATTTCTGACCAAGCAGCTTATGATGAAGTGTTGTATCATATGGCAGAGTCAACGGGCTTTGATTTTGTGCACTTGGTTACCATGCAAAATCACACGCCGTATACTGACAAATATGACGAGACGCCAAGTTGGAAGCAAACGGGTTATAAAGATGAACGCATTAATCAGTATTTTCAAGATTTGGTTTATAGCGATGCTGCTATGGAACGTTTTTTCCAAGAACTGGAAGATTTTGATGAACATACGATTGTTGTGTTTTGGGGAGACCATTGGCCAAATGTATTTGGTGAAGACATGCGAGATCGTCTCGGCGAGGAACTTTTTTACCAGACGCCGGTTTATATTTTCAGCAATCAAAACGATGTCTCAAAGGATTTAGGCGTCATCAGTCCAATTTATTTTTTCAATGAAGTTTTGGAATTAGCAAATGGGAAAGTATCCGGCTTTGATGCCTTTTTATTAGCGTTACAAAAGGAAGTACCAGCATTTGAAAAAGGGATGTATTATAACAAAGAACAGTCAAAATATGTTCATACTCGTGAAAAACTTTCAGCAGAAGCCCAGAAATTACTGGAAGAATATGACTGGTTTATGTATGATACCATCACGGGGGAAAAAACTGGCACCGCACAAGGATTTTTCCGCCAACCCAATTAATGAAAGAAGGAAACTTGACAATGAGAGTTATTAAAGTGAAAAATCAAATCGAAGGTGGAAAAATAGCATTTGGCATTATTAAAGAAGCCATGGAAGAGGGCGCTTCTGTTTTAGGCCTTGCGACGGGGAGTACACCACTTAGTCTTTATGATGAAATTAAGAAAAGTGATTTGGATTTTAGTCACATGACTTCTATTAATCTGGATGAATATGTTGGCCTTTCTGGCGACAATCCTAACAGTTACCATTTTTATATGAATGAAGAATTATTTAATGACAAGCAATTTCTAAAAAGCTATATTCCTGATGGTTCTAACCCAAATGCAGAGGAAGAAATAGCGGCTTATAACAAAATTTTAGAAGAAAATCCGATTGATGTTCAAGTTTTAGGTATTGGTATCAATGGACATATTGGCTTCAATGAGCCAGGAACGTCTTTTGACGAAGAAACGCATAAAGTTGCTTTAACTGAATCAACAATCGAAGTAAACAAACGTTTTTTTACCACTGATGAAGAAGTTCCTCGCTATGCCTACACGATGGGGACAAAATCAATCATGGCAGCGAAGAAAATTATTTTAATCGCATACGGTGAAGCGAAAGCAGACGCGATTTATGAAACAGTAGAAGGGCCAATTACAGAAGAGGCTCCAGCAAGTATTTTACAAAACCATCCCGATGCAATCATCATTGTTGATGAAGCAGCAGCTGGGAGATTAACCGTTTAATTAAAGAACAGTTCAAACACTAAGAGGCTGGCACAATTTGTCCCAGCTTCTTTAATATGAACTTTTGAGGGGAGGCAGCAGATGAGTTTTTTCATGCGCTTTTTAGGGTTGTTTATGATCGCAATTGTGATGAGCCTAATCATGACGTTTTTCTACAGGAAACTTGCCGGAGCGTTTGGCTGGGTAGATCGACCGAGTGAAAAGAAAATCCACAAAAAACCAATTCCAACGATGGGCGGCATCTGTCTGTTTCTTGTTTACTGGACGGTTTATTATTTAGGTATTCCAATTGAAAATCAATTAGTCAATGTGTCCGCCGTTTTTATAAGTTCACTGATTATTTTAGTAACAGGGATTGTTGACGATTTGTATGAATTAAAACCTTGGCAAAAAATGCTTGGGATTTTACTAGCAGCGAATGTGTTTTATTTCTTTACCGATACGAGGCTGGAACATTTTATCTTAGGTATTTTTGGAGCGATTGATTTCAACCAATATGTTGGCTACATCGTAATGATGCTGTGGATTTCGGCTATCACCAACTCAGTTAACTTGATGGATGGTTTGGATGGTTTGGCGGTTGGCTCATCAACAATTTCTTTAGTGACGATGGGTTTAGTGAGTTATTTCTTTATGGACACCACAAACGTCGCCATTGTCGTGATGATTTTCTTGTTGGTCGCTGTCCTAATTGGCTTTTTGCCACACAACTTCCATCCGGCAAAAGTTTTCCTTGGTGATACAGGTGCTTTATTTATTGGCTTCATGATTGCTACCTTGTCCTTAAACGGCTTGAAACAGGCAACCTTTATGTCTTTACTCGTACCTGTTGCGATTTTAGGCGTACCGATTACGGATACAATTGCTGCAGTCTTTCGCAGGCTGTTGAATCGCCAAGCAATTAGTAAAAAAGACTGGGGACATTTACACCACCGTTTGTTGCAGTTTGGCTTTAGCCATCGACAAACCGTTTTAGTGATTTATGCATTGGGCGTTATCTTTTCCTTAACGGCTCTGCTTTATCCTTTGTCATCGGTATTAGGCTCAATCATTTTGACATTTGGTTTAATATTTGGCGTGATATTGTTTATCGCATCTTTCAATTTATTGGACAGAAGAGACTCTACCATTCGCCGCTTCTTACAGCGAGGGTTGGACAATAATGCTACGATTGAAGAAGAAAAAGACGACACAGACAGCTAAAGCTGATCGGTGTCGTCTTTTTGAATATTGAAATCTAAAAGATGACTATAGAAAATCGGCTGCGGTCATCTTAAACTCTAAAGCCTGAAACTCACTCTAATTCTTCATCCCACTCATCTTCTTCAAATTCTTCTAAAGGTTGCTCAACATAGGTCGCGTCACCTAGTTCAAACGTTACATTCCCATTCATAAAATCAACTATTTCAGCTTGGAATTGATCGGTTTCTGCGGCTAGCACACCCACTTTGAAAGTGACTTGATCAGTATACTCAGTATCGATCAGTGTATAATCTGACTGGAGCAATCTATTCTCTAGTTTTCCAGAAGCGGAATAACTAACGGTACAGTGAATGGGAACTTGCATGGAACGCATGACGATGCCGCCTTCGCGTAAGGCAGTCGAAACAGCTTTACCATAAGCACGAATTAAACCACCTGCGCCTAATTTTGTCCCACCGAAATAACGTGTCACAACCGCACTGACATCATGTAAGTCATTTTTCTTCAAAACTTCTAACATCGGAACGCCAGCTGTGCCTGAAGGTTCGCCGTCATCATGGGCGCGTTGAATTTGGTGTTGGTCGCCAATTAAGTAGGCAGAACAATTGTGTGTCGCTTTCCAATGTTCTTTTTTAATTTCTGCTATGAAGTCTTTTGCGTCTTCCTCTGTTTCTGTCCGAGCGAGCGTACAGATAAAACGCGACCCGCGAATCACAATTTCATGTTGGTAATTTCCAGCAATTGTTTTATAAGATTCTAACAAAATAATCCCTCTCTCAAATGTCTTATAATGTTATTGTATCATAGAGGGTGTTACAATAAGGAAATCTTAAACAGACTGACAAACAATTTTTGCTTGGGATGTTGTATAATAAAATAAGTTATTTATGATAATAGAAAGATTATTCAAAAAAAGATATTTTAAGGGGTGTATTTATGAAATTAACCGAACTATTTGAACCAATTAGAATAAAAAATATAGTGGGTCTTTTTTCAGACGAAGAAATCAATAACATCACCCAAGATACACGAAGCGTGCAAGCGGGCGATGTTTTCATTTGTATCTCGGGAGCAAATTTTGATGGCCACGAATACGCAGCGCAGGCAATCGAGAATGGTGCAATAGCAATCGTTGCTGAAAAGCCATTAACAGTTGATACGACAGGAGTCCCTGTTGTTTATGTTAATGACACCCGTAAAATAATGGCTATTTTAGCAAATCGTTTTTATGATTACCCAAGCGAGAAACTGTCCGTTGTCGGAGTTACTGGTACGAATGGTAAAACAACCGTATCCCATGTCATTAATGAATTGCTAAAAATGGCTGGTAAAAAGACTGGTCTAATCGGAACGAATGGTATACTGATCGAGGACGAATTCTTACCTGTTTCGAACACAACGCCAGCAAACCTGACTTTACAAAGTACGTTGAAAGAAATGGTTGATAAAGATGTTTCAGTATCAACACTTGAGGTTTCTTCACATTCACTCGTTCAAGGAAGAACATGGGGCATCGATATAGATGTAGCTGTGTTAACCAACGTCACTCACGAACATTTAGATTATCATGGCACAATGGAAAGCTACCGCCGCGCCAAAAAATTGCTATTCACGCAACTTGGTAATAATTGGAAAGGTCACGTCGGAAAAATCGCTGTGCTTAATAAAGATGATGAAACCTTCGAAGCTTATAAACAAGCTACACCGGCAGAAGTCATTTCATATAGTATTGTCGATCGTACAGCAGATTTCTATGCAACCAATATGACGTACGGACCAGATAAAACGACATTCGATTTAATTGTTGAAGGCAAGACTTATCCAGTTGAGACGCCTATGATTGGTGATTACAATGTTTCCAATACACTTGCTGCTTTAGCTGCAGTTTATGCATTATCTTTACCACTATTAGAATCAACACTGCTGATGAAAGATGTCACTTTAGTTGAGGGGCGTTTACAACTGTTAGATCGTACTGATGGTTACCAAGTTTACATCGACTACGCCCACAGTCCAGATGCAATTGAAAAAGTTTTAAAGGCATTAAAACCAATTACAAAAGGCCGCTTATTTAATATTATCGGCTGTCAAGGAAGCCGTGACATGGAAAAACGTCCAGTCATGGGGAAAGTTGCCACTGAAAACGCGGATCACGTTGTCTTTACAACCGATAGCCCTGAACTAGAAGATCAAGCTGACATTATCAAAATGATTTTAGCGGGTGTGACTAAAGATAATTACACTTATATCGAAGACCGTAAAGAAGCGATCTTTGATACAATAGGAAATGCTCAACCAGGTGATGTGATTGTTATTACAGGTAGAGGTCATGAAGATACTTACCGCGCAGGAGGAAAAACCATTTACTTCCTAGATTCAACAGTTGCTCAAGAAGCAATTGATTACCGAAATAAGCAAGAAGGTAAGTAGAGTAAAAAACGAAGGGATAAACATATGAATATTGCAATAGTAACTGACAGTACAGCTTACATTAGCGAGGATATTCGTCGGGAAAATGATATTTATCTGTTGCCTTTACAGGTGCAGTTGAATGGCAAATATTACCGCGAAGAGCTGGATATTACTGCAGAAGAGTTTTACGACCAAATGCGAGAAGCCGAAGAATTCCCAACTAGCTCACAACCAGCAATTGGTGAAACGATGGAACTTTTTGAACACCTTTCTAAAAAATATGATGCGATCATTTCAATTCATCTGTCATCAGGCATTAGTGGGACGTACGAGAGTGTTTGTACTCTGAAAGACGAATTCCCTACGTGCGACATTTTTGTCTATGACTCAGAAATTAGCTGCTACCCCCAAGCAAGATTTGTTTTAGAAGCAGCCCGTCTAGCAAAAAAGAACATTGAAGCGGAACAAATTATTGAGCGCTTAGATCAATTGAAAGAGCGCAGCAAAGCATATTTCTTAGTAGATGATTTGAAAAATTTGCAAAAAGGCGGTCGTTTGTCAGAGAGTGCAGCTCTTGTTGGTTCATTATTAAGAATAAAACCAATTTTGCATTTTGAAGACAAAAAGATTGTTGTTTTTGAAAAAATCCGTACACGGAAGAAAGCCATTGCGAAGTTAGAAAAATTATTGGAAGATGCTTTAAAAGAAGTAGACTACCCATTAATCGCAACAGTCATCCATGCCAATACCGAAGAAGTGGCACAAGCATGGATGGAAGAAATGAAAGCTAACTATTCAGATATACGCTTTGAACTTAGTTATTTTGGCCCAGTAATCGGAACCCACTTGGGCGAACGAGCACTAGGATTAACTTGGACAGAAGACGTCGAACGTAACCAACCAACATTAGATACTATATAAGATATTATATTCGTTATTATTCTATTGCCAGCAGAATTCTGCTGGTTTTTT
>CAZLGI010000048.1:0-9681 GCA_964558995.1 uncultured Carnobacteriaceae bacterium
TTGTACATACTTTACCAGGTCCGATTCCTACTTTAGTAGCATCTGCACCAGCATTCTCAAGTTCACGAACGCCTTCTGGGGTACCGACATTACCTGCAATTAGGAATGTTTCTGGCATAACTTCTTTAACGTGCTTGATCATTTTAATGACAGTATCGGAGTGACCATGTGCCACATCGATTGTCGTGTATTCAGGAATTGCATTTTTCTCAACTAATTCTCTTACAAAATCAAATTCAGACGCTTTAATGCCTAAACTGATTGAAGCAAACAAACCTTTTTCTTGCATTCTTTGGATAAATGGCAAACGTGCCTCTTCATCAAAGCGATGCATGACATAAAAGTAATCATTAGCAGCCAACTTCTCAGCTAACGACTCATCAAGAATCGTTTGCATGTTTGCTGGAACGACGGGCATCTTAAATGTACGTCCACCTAATTCTACTGAGGTGTCGCATTCTGAACGGCTCTGCACAATACTCTTGTTTGGTATGAGCTGAACGTCTTCGTAATCAAATATTTTCATTTTTATATAATCCCTTTCTGTTAGTGCACCATTTGGCTTTACACAGACATTGAAACACGAACATTCGGAAGTACTTCTCCCTCTATTGTCCTGTCCCTGTAGTACTTTACACTAAGTCAAATTGTTTGTCAAAATGATTTTAATTTTGCTGTTTGGTTAAACTTTACTAATATTTTTACTTATTTTTGTCTTATCTATTGAGTTTAGGCTCAGTAGCCCTTACAATAAAGGAAAGATTGGAGTGAAAGAAATGCGAATACTTAAAAACTTAACCAAAGATTTCAAAACCACTTTTGATTTAACTGCTAGTCATACTTTTTTTTCGCCGGGACGGATTAATTTAATTGGTGAACACACTGATTATAACGGTGGACACGTTTTCCCTGCTGCAATCACGTTAGGAACGTATGCGGCGGTTGCGAAAAACGGTACTACGACGATGCGTTTGTTTTCAAATAACTTTAAAGAAGCAGGTATATTGAGCTTCGACCTAACTGATTTAACTTTCAAAAAAGAAGACACTTGGTCAAATTACTTCAAAGGAATGGTGAAGTATTTAATCGAGGCTGGCCACACAATTAAAGAAGGTCTGGACATCATAATCGAGGGAAACATTCCGAATGCTTCAGGACTTTCTTCCTCCGCTTCGATCGAATTATTAGCGGGAATCATCTTAGAAAGCATGGCGGACTTAACTTTGGATCGTTTGGATTTGGTGAAAACGGGCCGACGTGTTGAAAATGATTTTTTCGGCTTAAATACAGGTATTATGGACCAATTTGCGATTGGTATGGGGGAAAAAAACACTGCCCTACTGTTAGATACACAGACACTTGCATATGAAAAAGTACCGATGGAGCTGGGCGATCACGTGATTGTCATCATGAACACGATGAAACGTCGCGAATTAGTGGATTCGAAATACAACGAACGTTTGTCGGAATGTCAAAAAGCTTTGGCCATTTTACAGAAAGATGTTGATATTGAATCTTTGGGTGACCTGGATAATGAAGCCTTTGAAAAATATCAAGCGGTATTGACTGACGATATTTTATTAAATCGTGCACGACATGCAGTTACGGAGAACCAACGGACGCTTGTCGCTGCGGATAATTTGAAGGCTGGGGATTTGGATGCCTTTGGGAAATTAATGAATGCGTCGCATATCTCCTTGCGCGATGATTATGAAGTAACAGGAATTGAATTAGATACGTTAGTTGAAGCAGCTTGGGAGCAAGACGGTGTTCTAGGGGCACGAATGACTGGAGCTGGTTTTGGCGGTTGTGCAATTGCGATTGTGAAAAAAGACGAGACCGATGCTTTTGTAAAAAGTGTTGGAGCACGTTATGAAGAAAGAATTGGCTATCCGGCAGAGTTTTACGTAGCCGAAATTGGGGACGGTGCAAAAGAATTATGACTTATTCGATTGACCAAGCTGTCATTGACTTTATCGCTTATGGGATTGAAGCTAGTTACATCCATCCGCTCGATCGGTTGCTGAAACAGAATCAGTTGCTAGCTCTATTGAAGCTCGATGCACTGGACGAGGACTTGTCTCCTTCTAAGCCTTTGCCTAAAGCGAAGGATTTGCTACCTATTTTTACTGGCGGAATTGAAAGTGCTACTGAACAAGCTGTGCTATCGGCGCAGATTATGGCTGTTATGACGCCAGATAGCTCAGTCTTAAATGACCGTTTTTGGCAGAAGTATGCGGAAGATCCTATTTTAGCTACGGATTACTTTTTCGAGTTAAGCAAATCGAATGACTATATTCAAACGAAGGCGATTGCTAAAAATATCGCCTTTGATTATCAGTCGCATTTTGGGAAGCTAGGCATTACGATTAATTTGTCGAAGCCGGAAAAAGATCCAAAAACAATTGCAGCAGCAAAAACAGCGACGACAATAAATTATCCGAAGTGTCAATTGTGTATGGAAAATGAAGGATACGCCGGCCATTTGCAACATCCAGCTCGTGCGAATCATCGCATCGTTCGCTTTCCTTTGAAAGGTGAAACGTGGGGCTTGCAGTATTCGCCGTACGCTTACTACAACGAGCATTGTATTTTCCTGGCTGAAGAGCATCGACCGATGGAAATTAATGGTAAGACTTTCGAGAATTTATTAGCCATTGTCGAACAATTTCCGCATTATTTCGTCGGCTCGAATGCGGATTTACCGATTGTTGGCGGGTCGATTTTGACTCATGACCATTATCAAGGCGGCCGCTACCGCTTCCCGATGGATGATGCGCCAGTGATTGAGCACTTTTCACTGGATGAGTTTCCTGATGTCACGAGCAGCATCGTGAAGTGGCCTTTGTCAGTTGTTCGTTTGGAAGGCTCAAATCAAGCGTCTCTGCAAAAAGCTGCGGAGCTCGTCTTGGAGAAATGGCGGGCATATTCTGATTCCACTGCAGATATTTTAGCCTTCAGCGACGAAACACCACACAATACCATAACCCCAATTGCTCGTCGAAATGGTGATAACTACATTTTAGATTTAGTATTACGAAATAACCGAACGTCGGCTGAGTTTCCTGATGGGATTTTCCATCCACATCCAGATGTTCAACATATTAAAAAGGAAAACATTGGCTTGATAGAAGTCATGGGCTTGGCAATTCTTCCGCCAAGATTGAAAGAGGAATTAGAAGAAGTCCGTGAATTCCTTGCCGGCGAACGTGATTCAGTCAATCCGATTCATAGTGAATGGGCTGAAAAACTTAAGCAAAAGGATGAACCAGTCTCTGTTGAAGATGAAGTTGGCTCGATTTTCCAGCGTGTGCTGGAAGATGCCGGCGTGTTCAAAATGAATGACGATGGTTTAGCTGCCTTTAAGCGGTTTGTTGACGTTCTTTAATAATGCTTTTACCAGAAGCCATTGAATTTGTCCGTATTATTAGAAGTAAGGACATATTTTAGCTGAAACCGTTAAATTTGTCCCTATTATTAGTAGTAAGGACATATTCTGGCTGAAACCAATAAATTTGTCCCTATTATTAATAGTAAGGACATTTTTGGGCCGAAACCATTAAAGTTATCCTCAGCCAGCACTGACCCTATAAATCTAAAACAAAACATGCAGCTCCTCTATTCAAAGGTAGCTGCATGTTTTGTTGATTCACGTTCCATAAAGGTTGTGCTCAGTGATACTTTTTTGGCGATTTCTCGTTTGGAATCCATTCGGTCAAGTAGTAAACTGATTCCGCTTGCGCCCATTTCTGCGGTGTCGACTTTCATCGTCGTTAAAGCCGGGTAGACGTAGCGAGCAACGTTGCTGTCGTTGAAGCCGAGGATGCTGACTCTTTCTGGGACTTGGATTTGTGCGTCTTGTAAAACGCGCATGGCTCCAATCGCAATGGAATCATTTGCCGCGAAGAATAACGTTGGCAAGGCGTCGCCATGATCGGCAATTGCTTTCTTCATCATCGCTTCTCCTGACTCAGTTGAAAAGTCTCCAGTGTAGAAAAAGTCTGGTTGATATAATTTCAATTGCTTCAAACTTTGACGGAATAAAGATTCTCTTGAGTCATCCAAAACGTAAGCTTTATCCTGGGTATACTCTTTTCCACCTAAAAAGCCAATCTTCTCATGACCTAGCGAAATAATTCGGTCGACAATCATGCGAATGGCAAAGTGGAAATCAACGACTACACTGTCTTCTTCTAAAGAGGTTTGGTCAGAATCAACAAAGCAGAGTGGGCGATTTAACGCTTGCAGCTTTTCAACTTGCTGCTGACTAAATTTGCCGATTGCACAAATTCCTTTTATATCTTCATCAATTTCATCTGGTACTTCTTGAAATAAATTTGCCGTAATCAGATTTTTCTTTGCAGCTTCTTTTTCAACCGCTAGACGAATTGATTGATAATAAAGGTCATCCAGCTCTTCAGCTTGGCTATACCATTGAATGACTAAAATTTTTCTTTGTGGTGTTTTCTTTTTTATTTTCTTGTACTGCAATTGTTCGGCAATTTGCCAGATCCTTTCGCGGGTTTCTTTGCCGACTGACAAGGTTTCATCTTGATTTAGTACACGAGAAACGGTCGCGGTTGATACTTTTGCTAAGTCTGCAATATCTTTTAGAGTGGCCATCTCGATGCTCCTTACTCTCTGTTAGCTTTCTTTATTTCTTGCACCTTTGTTTTTACGATCGCGTTTACGGTTTTTCTTTTTCACTTTTTTCACTGGTGTTTGTTTTTGCTTTGGTTTTGCTGGGGCTTTCGGTCTGACTATTCGCTTGGCTTTTGGCTTTTCCGTCTCGATCGTTTCTTTTTCGACGACTGTTCGTTCCGGCAATTCTTTCACTAATTCGCCGCCATGCGTGTACCATTGCTCAAATTCACTAACGCGTGGCACCCACTTTTTCACTTCGCGTAAGCTACGTTCAGTGACGAGAGATAAAACGCGCCCCTCTTTGCCCATTCGTCCTGTACGGCCTGAGCGGTGTAAGTACATTTCGCGGGTTAAAGGCAGGTCGTAGTTAATGACGTATGGTAAATCCTCAATATCAATACCGCGCGCGGATAAGTCCGTCGTCAGCAGGAATACTGCGTCACCTTTTCTGAAACTCTCCAAGGCGAATTGTCGTTGACTCTTGCCGTAATCGCTATGCAAGACTAAAACGTCGCTGCCTTCATAAACCATCTTGTCAGCTAAGACATCGAGCTCTTGAACGGAGTTAACGAAAACAAGTGCTTGCATGCCTGGGACGTTCCCAATTCTGCGTAGTGTTTCAGCTCGTTTTCGATTTTCAGTTAAAATCCAACCGTGTTCAGTTCGGTCTGTCATGCCTTCTTCTTTATTTGCATCCAAGATTACAGGTGCTACATTAAACCATTGACTCACGTTTTGTAATTCTTCGCTGTCAGTTGCCGAGTAAAAAGCCATTTGTCGGCGGCCCGGCATTTTCTTAATGAAGTCGCGCAAGATGCCCATATGTTCTGGTTGCATTAAATGGTCAGCTTCATCCAAAACCACTGCTTCAACTTGGTGAAGTTTTAATTTTCTTTGATCAGCTAGTTCTAACATCCTGCCAGTCGTTCCGATTACGACTTCAGGTTTGTCTTTCAAGCTTTCAATTTGCCGTTTCGCGTTTGCTCCACCAATAATCGTTTGCACGCGTAGGCCTAATTGAGAGCCCCATTCTTCAACGACGCGTCCGACTTGTACCCCTAGTTCTTGCGACGGTGTCAAAATAACCAATTGTAAACTACCGTCTGTTCTAACATTTTCTAACAAAGGAATCGCAAATGCCAAAGTTTTACCTGTTCCTGTTGGTGAAAACCCAACAATATCTTTGCCCTCTTTCAAAGCGCTATAAGACATCTCTTGGATGGGTGTTGGCAATTGGAAACGAAAGTCCCGCCAGTACTTTTGGAAGCGGGGATCCATTTTTTCTATCATCATAATTTGTGCTCCTATCATCTTTCTTTACTGCGAAAATACGGTACCAGAAAACTTCTCGGTACCGTATTTCATGTGTCTTCATATCTTATTTAGTGTCACGAATTCGTGCCATATCTACTGAAGTCAAATCGAAGTCAAACACTGCCAAATTCTCGGTCATCCGGCCGGTATGACTAGTTTTAGGAATTGGCACTGCTCCTGTTGTCATCGACCATTTCAAAGCAATCTGAGCAGGAGACTTCCCGTATTGTTCGCCGATTTGAATTAGCGTTTCGTCTTTGTGAACATCCCCTTTTCCAAGAGGGCTGTACCCAATCGGAACAATGTCATGCTCCTGACAAAAAGCGGTCAAATCTGCATTAGGACTGCTTGGATAAATTGGAATTTGATTCGCGACAGGCTTAACCTCACAGTTATCGAATAATTCCTTCAACTGTTCTTGATTAAAGTTAGATACTCCTAAACTTTTCACTCGCCCTGAATCACGCAGTTCTACCATTGAACGCCAAGTCTCAACGTTTTTCCCGACTTCTTTGTTTGGCCAGTGGATTAAGTAAAGGTCAATATAATCTAAAGCTAAGCGATTAAAACTTCGCTCAAAGGCTTCTTTTGTCTCTTCATAGCCCATTTCTTCTGGCCAGATTTTAGACACGACATAAATCTCGTCTCGAGGGATGCCTTCTTTTACCGCACGTCGGATGCCTTCTCCGACTCCTGCTTCATTTTTATACCAACTTGCTGTATCAATCATTCGAAAGCCGTGCATGATTGCTTGAAAAACTAATTCTGCTGCCTGATCATCCGCAATACCTGACGTTCCGTAGCCAATTGCCGGCATCTGAAGGCCATCACTTAACTGTAAACGAGCTCCTGAATTGTTAGTCATACAAACACTCCTTGTGGTATTTTCTCTATTTTACCCTTTTTAGTAAATGTTTACAAAGAATATCAAAAGAGTTTACTCTTTTCTTAGGGTTACGATGACTAATTCAGGACGATTGTTGATACGGAAAGGAAATTGCGATGGGCCTAAACCTCTACTGACAACTAATTTTTTCAGCGGATTTTGAGCAAGACCAAAGACACCACTTGTATGTTTTGGCATTCTTCCTTGACCTGGTGCGAAAAGGCCACCGATTTTAGGAATTCGAATTTGCCCTCCGTGAGCATGACCTGAAAACGTCACGTCTGGCGACCGTCTAGGATCTTGATGATATTTTTCAAAATGCTCTGGATGGTGTGCCAATAATAAACGCGTCTGCCCTTGCCAATCTTCGCGGACTGGAATTTTACTTAAAGGTTTCAATGTTACTGGTTGAAGGAGACGATGCTGCTCTGCCACCCCCATAATAACAAGCGGTTTTCGTCCATCTAACATCACAGAATAAGCTTCATTTTGTAAATAAACCACGCCAGATTCGCGGTATAATTTCACAAGATCGCTTCTGTTTGGTGACGTAATATCATGATTGCCATTAACCGCATAGGTTGGAGCAATCGCACGTAATTGTTTGAAAAGGTGAATGGCTTCTTCAAGGTTAAATGGATCTGCTGCATCCACTTGATCGCCAGTTAAAAAGATTAAATCTGGTTCTTCTTTTTGGAGCATGGTTATTAATTTAGTTAAGTCAATTTTTGTTTGTGGCAGATGCAAATCTGATAAGTGAGCGATTTTCAGCCCTTCATTTTCTGCTCCCAACTGAGGTATCGAAAGATGATACTCTGTTTTTTGAATCCAGGTGTTTTGCAAGTACAAGTATGCTGCTACCCCTGCTACTGTGCCTATTTTTTTTCCCCATTTACTCAATCGCTAACACTCCATTCTTTACTGTTTTTCCAAATACTCATTTTACTTTTTTATAAATAAGTCGTCAATTATACCCATCGCTTGCGTTTTCATTTTTTAGTTAAAACTCTTGTGATATAATGAAGTATACTTTATGAATAGTCAATGATACATACGAAAGGAGTTCATATATGGAAATTTTTATAGACAAAGTAAAAGAAGTTTTGCAGGCAACCTTGCCTATTACCTTTCTCGTCGTTATTCTCCATTTTACCATTACACCGCTACCTAATGTTGAATTTATTCGCTTTTTATTTGGCGCTTTTTCAATCATCATGGGCTTATCGGTATTTTTATTTGGAGTTGATCTTGGGATTACGCCAATAGGTAATTATTTAGGTAAAGAAATTGCCCGAAGTAACAGCTTGAAGTTCGTTTTAATAATGGGACTCATGCTTGGGTTCTTCATTTCAATTGCTGAACCTGATTTGATTATTTTAGCAAATCAAGTGAGTGAGGTTACGGGAGGTGCCATTTCAAGTATTTTGATGCTTGTGGTTGTATCTATAGGTGTTGCTGCCTTGATGACGCTCGGTTTATTTAGAATTGTTTATCGTTTCCCATTGAAAGTTCTTTTTGCACTTGTTTATGCAGCTATTTTTGGTATCGCTATCTTTAGTTCGACGGATTTATTCGCTATTTCATTCGATGCGTCTGGGTCAACAACCGGTGCCTTAACCGTTCCCTTCATGTTAGCACTCGCGATGGGAGTTGCGTCCTTAAACCACAATTCAAAATCAGCTGAAGAAGATAGTTTCGGATTGGTTGGTGTTGCTTCTAGTGGTGCGATTTTAGGGGTTTTAGTTCTTGGGTTGTTTACTGGTGACGCGCGTTTATCGGGTTCCTTAGAAATTACTGCGGAGACGTCAACAGCTTGGTTTGTTCCATTCTTTGAAGAAATCACTGTTTTAAGTGGCGAAACCTTATTATCAATCGCTCCGATTTTACTTATTTTCGTGATTTACCACACCTTCATTTCCAAAGCGAAACTTTCTCGCCGTGATATCAGAAACATTTTTCTAGGTATGCTTTATCTATACTTAGGTTTAGTCTTGTTCTTGACAGGCGTGAACGCTGGTTTCCTAAATGTTGGTCGTCAAATTGGTATGTTGCTTGGTGGCATGGAAAGTCCAATCCCTGTCCTCTTCATTGGTTTACTGCTCGGTTTAGTGGTTATTTTGGCAGAACCAGCTGTTTATGTTCTAACCCACCAAATCGAAGACGTAACGAACGGTTCTGTAAAAAGAAGCGTGGTACTTGTCTTCCTATCTGTTGGCGTTGGACTTGCAGTTCTTCTATCGGTTGTCCGTGTATTAGTACCAGCAATTCAATTGTGGCACTACCTTCTGCCAGGTTATATTATTGCGTTACTACTAGCCTTCAACGTTCCTAATTTATTTGTTGGGATGGCGTTTGATGCGGGCGGTGTTGCCTCTGGGCCAATGACAGCAACCTTTATCTTAGCCTTTATTCAAGGTGTTGCTGAAATTACACCTGACGCGAATGTATTGTTAGAAGGTTTCGGAATGATTGCGATGGTTGCAATGATGCCAATTCTAGCTCTACAAATATTAGGAGCCATATACGAGCGCAGATCGAAGAAAGAGGGGATTTAGTATGTCTGAGCATTTAACAACATCACCTTATTTTGATTTAATTATCTCTATTGTGAATATCGGAAAAGCTAGCCGCGTTTTGGAAGAAGCTAAGAAAATGGGTATTACTGGCGGAACGATTACGATTGCTCACGGAACAGTCAGCAGTGGTTTGTTGCGTAAGTTAGGTTTATATGAAGTTCGAAAAGAAGTCTTGTTCATGGTCAGCGAGCGTAAAAATACGATTCCTGCGATTGACCATATCGTTGATGTGCTTAATTTGAGCGAACCAAACAAGGGAAT
>CAZLGI010000049.1:0-9500 GCA_964558995.1 uncultured Carnobacteriaceae bacterium
TGATGAGGGCTGGATGGCATCTGCAAGAGGGATTTGGTTCACTAATACATCATAAATATCATTGACAACATCAGCTTTTGAAATTCCTAACCCGCTCGTTGCATTTCCTTGTGCGTCACTATCAATCAACAAGATTTTCTTACCTAAATACGCCAAAGATGCTGCTACGTTAACGGTTGTTGTTGTTTTACCGACGCCGCCTTTTTGATTTGCAACTGCAATGATCCGTGCCATTTTCTTTCCTCCGCTTCTTCTATCTGTTTATACATAAAAAAAAGGAAAAACGGTGTGGAGCGTTTTTCCCTTTCCGCATTCTTTCAAAATGATTGCATCATTTATCGCTCGTTTATAAATTGCATGTTCTTACTTTATACTTTACCAGGCTATTGTATCAAATATTTACACAAAAAAATACCCATGCGATCAGAAAGATTTATTTAACTGCTTTTACAAAGGTTGCTTGTTCGGTGTCCCTGGTTTACGCGGGTACTTCCTTGGTGTTTCTTTTGTCTTCTTAATTAAAACGATATGACGTTCGCCTGCT
This sequence comes from uncultured Carnobacteriaceae bacterium, assembly GCA_964558995.1. Taxonomy (GTDB): domain Bacteria; phylum Bacillota; class Bacilli; order Lactobacillales; family Aerococcaceae; genus Jeotgalibaca. The sequence continues at coordinate 545 of CAZLGI010000049.1, forward strand.
TCATGTGGTAAATCAAAGGCGATATCTTCTTCAAATTTCCCACCTAACAAACTAATTGCCTTTTTCGCATCTTCTAACTCTTCTGTTGAACTTGCCGCCTTCATTGCGATAAAATGCCCACCTTTTTTAACTAAAGGTAAACATAATTCACTCAAAACGCTCATACGTGCCACTGCACGAGCCGTCACCCCATCAAATTGCGCGCGGAACTTTGGATTTTGGCCAAATGTCTCAGCACGATCATGGTAACAAGCCACCCCTTCTAATCCTAATTCTTCTATTAAAAGGTTCAAAAAATTAATCCGTTTATTTAATGAGTCAACAATCGTCACTTGAATGTTTGGAAATGCGATCTTCAAAGGAATACTTGGAAAACCTGCGCCTGCCCCAACATCACAAATCGAAAATGCATCTTTACTTAGATCTAGGTGGAAGCCTAGCGTTACTGAATCGTAAAAGTGTTTCAAGTAGACCTCTTCTTTTTCTGTAATTGCGGTTAAATTAATTTTTTGGTTCCATTCTACTAGTAATTCATAATAGCGTTCATATTGCTGCATCTGCTTGTCATCCAAGGTCACACCTTGTTCAGCCATTGCCGCCTTAAATTGTTCTGGATTCATGCCACTACTCCGTTTCTTCTCTTATATAGTAAGTTTATTATAACTGATATGAAGCAGATATCCTATTGGAAAACGGCAAATGCGAACAATCAACTCGTGTTGTTAATGATTTATTCGTATTTAACTTGCAAAAGTTGCTAATGTCTACTATAATTCCTTTAGTAAATAATGAAACTGAACATCCTAAGAAGGAGGATCTTATCAGTGCCATCTAAAAGAACACCTTATTATTTTATATTACCAGGATTTATTCTATTAATTGTCTTCCTTGTTTTACCACTGATTTCAATTATTTGGCCAACATTTTACGATGGTGCCTTTACGCTTAAGTCTTATCAGTCATTTATGACGAATGATTATAACTTAAGCATTTTATGGCGGACCATTAAGTTGTCGTTAATCGTAACCTTGTTGAGTATTATCCTTGGTCTACCCACCGCTTATTTCATTTCTCAGAGTGATCGCAAATGGCGAAGTTTAATGATGGGACTTGTTTTATTCCCTCTACTGACAAACTCAGTTGTTCGTAGTTTTGCTTGGATTAACATTCTAGGCTCAAACGGAATTATTAATCAATTCCTTTTGAACGTTGGCTTAATTGATGAGCCGATGCAAATGCTCTACACTGAATTTGCAATTGTGATTGGCTCCTTGTACTTGTTTCTTCCATTAATGATTACAACCCTAGTCGGGATTTTAGAAAATATCGACACAGAAATTATGGAAGCTGCGCAAACGCTAGGCGCAAGTCCAATCACTGCTTTTGTAAAAGTGATTTGGCCGTTAAGTATTCCAGGTGTGATCATCGGAAGTATTTTAGTTTTCACCGGCACAATGACTGCTTATACCACACCGCAACTACTGGGTGGGAATCAAAACATGATGATGTCGACCTTCCTCTATCAAAATGCAATGACATTAGGAAATTGGCAAAACGCAGGCGTGATTGCGTTAATTATGATTGTTACAACCTTACTTGTGATGAACGCCTTTAACTGGCTAGCAGCGAGAATTGACCGAAGAGGAGGAGATGTCCATGCGTAAACAAAAAGGCCTAACTATTTTTGCTTTACTCGTTTTCTTATTCCTATTCATCCCTCTCTTTATTGTCGTTGTCACATCCTTTGGCGAAAGACCAACAATTCAATTCCCAATTGAGGGCTTTACCTTTGATTGGTATGCGAACGTTTTTCGAGTATCAGGCTTTGTTAAGAGTTTTTGGTTGAGTTTACGTGTCTCACTACTTGCAACCATCATGGCGCTTGTCGTTGGTATTCCAGCCGCTTACGCCTTAGCTCGTTTCCGCTTCCCTGGTCAAAAAGGTTTGAAGAGTTTCTTCCTATCGCCAACAATTATTCCTGGCGTTGTTGTCGGCTTTGCGATGTTCCAATTTATCGTCATTCGCCTACAATTACCGATTTTCCAAGGTTTGCTATTGGGACACTTCTTAATTAGTCTGCCATACATCATCCGCGTTGTTGGTTCTTCAATGGAACAATTGGATTTTTCAATCGAAGAAGCAGCTTGGACGCTAGGCAGTACGAAGGTTAACGCCTTTTTCAAGATTGTTTTACCGAATATTTCATCAGGTATTTTCGCAGCCTTTATGTTGGCTTTTATAAACTCCTTTAATAATATTCCGGTCTCACAATTCTTGTCGGGCCCTGGTATTACTGCTCTACCAACAAACTTAATGAGTTACATTGAATATAATTACGATCCAACTGTTTCGGCTTTATCAGTGATGCTAATGCTTGGAACAATCGTGATGATGTTTCTAATCGAAAAAACACTCGGACTTGCATCCATATCTTAAGAAAGGGGCACTACTGAATGGCCTTTGTTGACTTATCTGACATCCGCGTCAGTTATGATGGTAAAAATGATGTCTTGAAGAACTTACGCTTATCCATTGAAAAAGGGGAATTCGTCTCCTTGCTTGGCCCGTCCGGTTGCGGGAAAACAACCACTCTACGTGTTATTGCCGGCTTAATCGAGCCTAATGACGGGTCTTTTGTTGTCGACGGAGCGAACTTAACCAAAGTTCCCGTCCACAAACGAAATTTCGGCATGGTTTTCCAATCTTATGCCCTCTTCCCCCATTTAACCATTTTTGAAAATGTGGCCTTTGGGTTGAATTTACGAAAAGAAGATAAGGCAGTAACTAAGGAAAAAGTTACCAATATGCTTAACATTACCGGGTTAGGTGATTTCGCTGATCGTTATCCAAAACAATTATCTGGCGGTCAACGCCAGCGTGTCGCTTTGGCACGTGCTTTGGTTATTGAACCGCAATTATTGTTGTTAGATGAACCACTGAGTAACTTGGATGCCAAATTGCGTGTCTCAATGCGAATGGAAATCAGACGCATTCAGCGCCAACTAGGGATTACAACTGTTTTTGTTACCCATGACCAAGAAGAGTGTTTCTCAATTTCGGATAAAGTTGCCGTCATGAATAATGGCGTGATTGAACAATTTGATTCTCCAGAAACGATTTACAAGCAACCGAAAACAGAATTTGTTGCACGTTTTATTGGGTTTGAGAACTTTATCGATTTAACAATGGAAACAAACGGAATTTTCCGTGCAACAAATGGTGCGATTTTCCAAGTCAGCCAACCAACTGATGCAAAACAGGTAAAAGGAACAATTCGTCCAGATGATGTGACGCTGACAACTGAAACAAACGAAAATACCATTTCTGGTAGCGTTCGTGTTCGAACCTTTTTAGGAAAAAGTTACCAATATGAAATTGAAACAGCGCTAGGCAATTTCATTGTTAACGATGATAATGCAACAGGTTACCAGGCAGGCGATACCGTCACTTTGTTCTTACCACCAGAAAAAATTATTTTAGTTTAAGAAGGAGATTGGTCAACTATGAAAAAATGGAAATTAGCTTCTCTAACATTCGCAGCAGCAGCGCTATTGGCAGCGTGTGGAAATGGTGATTCAACAGCAGATAATGGTGAATTAATTATTTCAACCTTTGCTTTGAGTGAAGATGTTATCAAGAACGATATCTTTGATCCTTTTACAGAAGATACTGGAATTGAGATCACATACGAAGTTGGAAACTCAAGTGAGCGGTTCACGAAATTAGAGAACAACCCAAACTCAACGATTGATGTGATTGAACTGTCTCAAGCAAACGCGGCAACTGGTGTTGAAGCAGGCTTGTTTGAACCTTTAGATGAGACGAAAGTGCCGAACTTAGCATTGTTAGTTGAGGGTGCAAAAGATGCAGTCGATACATCTGGTGCTCCTTACACAATGAACAGTATCGGAATTATCTACAACAAAGACGCAGCAGGCATGGATATTACTGAATGGTCTGACTTGTGGGATCCAGCTTTAGCAAACAAAATCTCTATTCCTGATATTACAACAACATTCGGCCCAGCAATGTTACACGTTGCGAGCGAATATAAAGGCGTCGACATTGCAGATGACAATGGCGAAGCAGCTTTTGAAGCGTTGACTGAACTAAAACCGAATATTACCAAAACTTATACACGTTCTTCTGACTTAGCAAACTTGTTCCAATCAGGTGAAATTGTTGCCGCTGTTGTTGGTGACTTTGCTTTCCCGATCATTTCAGAAGCAAACCCTGACGTGACTTACCTTGTACCTGAGTCTGGCACGTTCGCAAACTTCAACACACTGAACGTTGTGAAAGATTCTAAGAACAAAGAAGCAGCTTACGACTTCATTAACTGGAAACTAAGCGAAACACTACAAACAAAAACAGCTGCTTCTCTAAACGAAGCACCGACAAACGCAGATGTTGAATTAGACGAAGCAACTGCAGCAAACAAAACTTACGGCGATGTTGCTCAACGTGCAAAAGCGGTTGACTTCACACTAGTGAACAACAACTTAGAGCAATGGATTGACCAATGGAACCAAACGTTGAACCAATGATATAAGAAAAGTGAAGTAAGTCCGGTTTGACCCGATAAAAATAGGCAATCCAACCCTGAATTGCTGAGAGACTTGCATAGCTAAACAATGTAACTGATGCCGAGACTTGTTCTCGGCATTTGTCTCTTATAACAAGAAAGGAGCTTTTATGGCTATCGATTTATTAATTGAAAATGGATTTGTTTTTAATAGCTTTCTAAAACGTTTTGAAAAGAAACATATCTCGATTACTGATGGGAAATTTTATTATATGAAGGATGCGGACTTACGGTATTTAGAGCCTGCTGAAGTGATTGATGCGGAAGGGAAATATTTCATTCCAGGTTTAATTGACATTCATATGCATATTGAAAGTTCAATGATTCCACCGTCTACCTTTTCTGGTGCGGCTTTGTCTTATGGCGTGACAACAGTTGTTGCCGACGCTCATGAGATTGCCAACGTTTTTGGTATTGAAGGTATTCGAGCTTTCATGGACCAAGATACTAAGATGGATATTTTCTACGCAATTCCTTCTTCGGTTCCTTCAACGACGCCAGAGCTAGAAACGACTGGTGGCATTATTGGTGTTGATGAAGTCATTAATTTATTGGAAGAGCCGAGCGTGATCGCACTTGGTGAAGCGATGAATTTCAAAGGGATTACGAGCGACCCCGATTCGCTAATTCGCCAAATTTTAAGAACGGTGCAAAGTCGCCGACCATTTATGCCACTTGAAGGTCATATTCCGCGTGTGAGCGGCGAGGACTTGGCTAAGTTTATGCAAGCTGGTTTGACGGCCGACCATACTCATCAATCTCCTGAGTCTATTTTAGAAAAGATCGGGAATGGGATGTTCCTTGAATTTCAAAAAAAATCAATTACGCCAGAAAATATTCAAATCTTAAACGATCATGATTTATACGAGCACGTGGCGATTATTACTGATGATATTATGGCAGACGATTTACTAGATGGGCACTTGGATGCCAACCTTCGACAAGCGGTTGAAGCGGGCATGCCTTTAGAAGAAGCGATTTACGTCACGACCTATACGCCGGCAAGACGCATGGGCTTCCAAGACCGTGGCGCAATTATGACGGGTTATAAAGCTGATTTTATTATGTTGGATAACTTAGACGACTTGGCGATTGAAGCTGTTTATAAAGATGGCGTGCGCGTTCATACGCGAGGGGAAGAGATGGCTTATCCAGACGTGCCTACTTCCTTCCCTAATCATTTTTATAAATCAGTGAATGCGCGTTTGTTGACGGAAAAAGATCTACAATTCCCTGTCGTTGGCGATGTGACTTCTGTTCTATGTAACGTGATTCGCATCCAAGAAGTCGGAACCTTTACCGAACACGTCCAACGCAAGGTCCCTGTCGTCGATGGGATTCTTGATTTCGAAAATAGCGGTCTGTCCCTCATTTTGGTCATGGAACGCTATGGGAAAAATGGCAACATCGGCTTTGGACTAGTCGAAAATGCATTGACGAAAAAAGGCGCAATTGGCACAACCTGGGCACATGATCACCATAACTTAATGGTGATGGGGAATAGTATTAGCGACATTTTGCGCGTGCAAGCAGAATTGTTAGCTCTAAACGGTGGCTATGTTGTTAGCCAAGATAATGAAATAACCGGCAGCTGCCCCTTACCACTCGGTGGAATCTTAAGTACCGAGCCAGTTCCAGTGCTAGGCCAACAATTGAAAAACGTTCGTAGCAGCATGCGACAACTCGGTTATCGAAACACAAACGAGATTATGTCCTTCTCCACCTTATCCCTACCGGTTTCACCAAAAATTAAAATTACAGACTTCGGCATGATGGATGTTCATACACATGAACACATTCCGTTAATTGCTGAGTAAAAAAAGTAGACCAGGAACGCGCGAGGCGGTTCCTGGTCTACTTTTTTTCATTGGAATAGGCCAATCTCAAAAAAACCTCCAAACAAAATTGCTTGGAGGCATAATCATTTTTATTTAAACACACGGAAGCGAGCTTCGTCTGCTAAGTATTCTTTTGCAGCTGCTACTGATTCGATTGAACCGAACGGCATTTGAGCGCGAAGTTTCCAAGTTGCTGGAAGTTCCCATTCTTTTTGAACTTCTGCGTCAATTAGTGGGTTGTAGTGTTGTAAACTTGCACCCATATTATTCTCAGTTAGTGCAACCCAGATACTCATGCTTGCAATTCCTGATCCTTGTTCTGACCAAATTGGGAAGTTATCTGCATAAAGTGAGAATTGCTCTTGCAAGCCTTCTACTACTTCTTGGTCTTCGAACAATAGAACTGTTCCGAAACCAGCGCGGAAAGCAGTCATTTTTTCTTTTGTTGCTGCGAATGCTTCTTCATCTGCAACTTCTTTACGTAGTTCATTTTCAGTAATATCCCATAGTTTGTTATGTGCATCACCGAATAAGATAACAACGCGAGCTGTTTGTGAGTTAAATGATGTTGGGCTTTCTTTTACTGCTTCTTTAATCAAAGTCGTAATGTCCTCTTCAGAAAGATCAACGTTCGTACCTATATGATAAATTGAGCGACGTTTTTTTAATAATTCAATCGTTTTTGTCTTCATAATAAAAAACCTCCAAATGATATATTTCTAATTCAAACCTTTTTCTATTATATCACGTGTATTGTGAAAGTAAAGATTATCACATGATCTTTCCAAAAAAAGGTGATTGTTCACTTTCTTTGTAGTACAATCGTTAAAGAGAAAATTAGCGTACATCGCTTTATAAGGAGCTTTTACTTGGAAACAAAAACAAAACATTATGGATTAGGAACCGCAATCTCAATGATTATCGGGATTCTAGTTGGATCAGGCATCTTCTTCAAAGTTGATGATATTCTAAGTTTCACTGGTGGGAATGTTGGACTAAGTGTCCTTGTCTTTTTTATTGGGGCTTTCTGTGTTATTTTTGGAAATATCACCTTGTCGCAACTGGCAGCAAGAACAGAAAGTGTTGGTGGCGTGATCGCCTACTTCGAAGAATTTATTTCTGACAAAGCGGCAGCAGCGTTTGGCTGGTTTCAAATGTTCGCTTATTACCCTTCCATTACAGTCGTTGTTAGCTGGGTTGCCGGGATTTACACGACGACTCTATTTAATTTACCCGACAATTTAGAATTACAAATTTTAATTGGCCTTATTTACATCACTTTCTTTCACTTAATCAATTATTTTTCATTAAAAACAGGTGGTAGATTTCAAAACTTAGCGACAATTATGAAATTAATCCCTCTTGTAGGTGTAGCGGTCGTCGGTATTTTCTGGAGCGAACCAATCCCGGTAACTGCTGAACAACTCGTAACGCCAATGGATCAAATCGGTTGGAATTGGCTTGCGGCTTTGGCACCCATTGCGTTTTCTTTTGACGGCTGGGTCGTTTCGACTAGTATTACCCACGAGGTTCGCAATGCCAAGCGAAATATGCCACTTGCGCTGACAATTGGACCGCTACTTGTTTTAGGTGTTTACTTAGCTTACTTCTTAGGAATGATTGCGATTGTGGGTCCTGAATATATTTTAGCCCATGGTGACACCGCCATTTACGATATCGGCGTGATTCTATTTGGTCCACGAGGCGGCCAAATTATCCTATCCTTTATTCTGATTGCTGTTCTTGGCGTCGTTAACGGCTTAGTACTTGGAAATGTTCGTTTACCGCAAGCTTTAGCGGAAAAAGGCATGATTCCAAACAGCCAAAAAATTAAAAAAATTACTGCAAAAACACAACTCTCTCCTTTTGCCGCTTTAACGTCATTAGGAATTTCTTATGTTTGGTTGCTCGTTCACTATACGACTCAGAAAATCGGCATTTTATCTGGCGGCGATGTCAGCGAAATTGCGATTGTGTTCAGTTATATTACTTACGTTCTTTTATACGTGAAAGTGATGAAAATGCATCAAACTGGTCAGATTCCAAGCCCTTTATTCGGCAAAGTATTCCCGATTCTAGGTATGCTTGGATCCGTGATTATTGTGATTGGTGGGATTGTTTCAAATCCGACTTACGTACCGATTTTCTTGCTAATCTGTTTGTTTATCTTTTATAGTGGCTATCACTATCAAAAGAAACACAGTCTTTAATATTAAAAAGGTCAGCTTTTGCTAAAGAATTAGCAGAGGCTGACCTTTTTTGAACGAAATTTCCGTTTATTCTACCCTATTAAAAGTTTTTATAAAGCGATTACGGTATGATAAGAGTAGCAAAAAAAGTAGAAAGAAGTGACTAAACATGAAGACATTACTAACGAACCTTTGGATTATAACGATGGATGACACCTTTAATGAATATAAAAATGGTTACCTTCTTTTTTCGGAGGAAGAGATTCTTGAACTTGGCGCGATGACGGACGTTCCGAGCGAGGGATTTGATCAATTAATCGACGGGAAAGGTGCCATTGCTATGC
>CAZLGI010000050.1:0-8614 GCA_964558995.1 uncultured Carnobacteriaceae bacterium
AGGTGTGCGAGACCTGATTCGAATTACGCATGCACCAGAGGATTTACCAGAGCAATTAACCACTCAAGAAATTTATAAAGAGATGACAATGGAACAAAGACGTGCCTTAGTCGAACAGTTAGAATTAGAAATGCGTCAAGCTGCTAAAGACTTACAATTTGAAAAAGCAGCAGAACTACGAGATGTGGTCTTGGAATTACGCGCACAATACAAACGCCTATAAAAAAAGTGATTTTAACTTGCAATGTGATAGAAAACAGGGTAATATAACTAACGTGCATAGCACATGACCTTTTTCTTGGTTTTGCGATTCACCAACGTTTTACTAAGAATAAGGATAAAAAAGAAAAAGAGGTGAAAAGAATGGCAATTTCAAAAGAAACTAAAAACAAAATCATCAGCGAATATGCTATTCATGAAGGAGATACTGGTTCGCCAGAAGTACAAATTGCTGTACTAACTTACGAAATCAATCTTCTTAATGAACATGCTCGTGTACACAAGAAAGACCACCACTCATACCGTGGTTTGATGAAGAAAATTGGTCGCCGTCGTAACTTGTTAGCATACTTGCGTAACAATGACGTGCCACGTTACCGTGAGCTAATCAAACGATTAGGTCTACGTCGTTAATCAAACATTTTAAGCAGATTCTCACTCGAGAGTCTGCTTTTTTAATGTAAAATGGAAAAATACAACAAATTGGGTGTAAACGCAACCTAATTCGTTTATAATAGATAATAGCTCCCACGAGCGTCTTACTACTATACAAATGCGAGTTCAGCTATGAGCTGGATTGACATTTGTTTAGTAGTCAGCAAATGGGAAGCGTAAATAAAAAGGAGAATGTGTGAATGACAGAAAAAAGAGTATTCAAGACGGAATGGGCAGGACATCCATTACAAGTTGAAATCGGTCAAGTAGCGAAACAAGCAAGTGGAGCGGTATTGGTTCGTTATGGCGATACGGTTGTATTAACTGCTGCAGTAGGATCAAAAGAGGCTAAAGATGTAAGTTTCTTCCCTCTAACAGTTAACTATGAAGAAAAAATGTACGCAGTTGGTAAAATCCCCGGAGGCTTTATCAAGCGTGAAGGTCGTCCAAGCGAACATGCAACACTAACTGCACGTTTAATTGACCGTCCACTTCGTCCAATGTTCCCAGATGGGTTCCGTAACGAAGTACAAGTTACAAACGTTGTAATGTCTGTTGACCAAGATTGCTCACCTGAAATGGCAGCAATGTTAGGGTCATCATTAGCAGTTTCTATTTCAGACATTCCATTTGCAGGTCCAATTGCTGGTGCTAAAGCCGGTATGGTTAACGGCGAACTTGTCCTAAACCCGACTTCAGAACAAATGGAAGAATCTACAATCGATTTAATCGTTGCTGGTACGAAAGATGCGATTAACATGGTTGAAAGTAACGCTAAAGTTGTTGGCGAAGAGGATATGCTAAACGCATTGATGTTTGCGCACAAATCAATTCAAGAACTATGTGCATTCCAAGAAGAAATCATTGCTGAACTTGGTAAAGAGAAAATGGAAGTAACATTATTATCTAATAACCCAGATTTAGTGAAGCAAGTTTCTGAAGGCTTCAGCGAGAAAATGAAAGAAGCAATCTTAACGAAAGATAAAATTGAAAGAAACGATAATATTGATGCAGTGAAGAAAGAAATTTTAGATCACTTTACTGAATTATATATGGAAGACGAGAACTTCGTCGGCATTGTTAAAGAAGTTCAACAAATTACTGAAGACGTAGAGAAAGAACAAGTACGTCGCCTAATTACAGTTGATAAAATTCGTCCAGACTTCCGTGCTCTAGATAAAGTTCGTGGTCTGGATTCAGAAGTATCGTTATTACCAAGAGCACACGGTTCAGGTATGTTTACTCGTGGACAAACGCAAGCTCTTTCTGCAGCAACATTAGCACCACTAGGAGAGCACCAAATCTTAGATGGTCTAGGCTTAGAAGAAAGCAAACGTTTCATTCACCACTATAACTTCCCACAATACTCAGTTGGAAGTACAGGTCGTGCTGGTTCACCAGGTCGTCGTGAAATTGGTCACGGGGCTTTAGGTGAACGTGCATTGAAACACGTTATTCCAAGTGTAGAGGACTTCCCATACACAATCCGTGTTGTATCTGATGTATTAGAATCAAACGGTTCATCATCACAAGCAAGTATCTGTGCGGCAACATTAGCGTTGATGGATGCAGGTGTTCCGATTAAAGCTCCAGTAGCAGGTATCGCAATGGGACTTGTTAAAGGCGGCGAAGATTACAGTATCCTAACTGACATCCAAGGTATGGAAGACCACTTGGGCGATATGGACTTCAAGGTTGCTGGAACAAGAGAAGGTATCACTGCTTTACAAATGGATATTAAAATTGAAGGTATCACTGAAGAAATATTAAGTGAAGCATTAGTTCAAGCGAAAAAAGCACGTATCGAAATCTTAGATCATATGGAGACAGTTATGGCAGAGCCTCGCGCTGAGTTATCACCATATGCACCGAAGATTGAAATGATGCAAATCAAACCTGAAAAAATTAAAATCGTTATTGGTAAAGGTGGAGACACAATCAATAGCATTATTGATGAAACAGGCGTTAAGATTGATATTGACCAGGAAGGTAATGTCAGCATCGCTTCAACTGATACAGCTATGATTGAACGTGCGAAAGAAATCATTAGAGAGCTTACCCATGAAGCAAAAGTTGGAGAAATTTATGAAGGAACTGTTAAACGAATTGAAAAATTCGGTGCTTTTGTAGAAATTACAAAAGGTAAAGACGGATTAGTTCATATTTCTGAATTAGAACACAAGCGTGTCGCTCAAGTTGAAGATGTTCTAACACTTGGCGAGAAAGTTCGTGTTAAAGTAATTGAAATCGATCGACAAGGAAGAATTAACTTGTCACGCAAGGCCTTGATTGAAAAAGAAGGTTAGTTAAAAAATGCTGTTCGAGTTAGATAATTGTCTAACTCGGGCGGATTTTTTTGTTTTGTGGTGGAAGTGAGAGGAGTGGAAGGACGTGCAAAATTACTAATTTACTCGACGTCTCTTATCCTATCTTGTTTTAGCGGAGGTATGGCTTTTTAATTCAATCATGTTAAAATGTCATTAATGTTTAGAATTTGCTGAGATTTGTGATAGAATAATGTTGCGAAAACAAGCAAAGTGTAGAGGAGAAATGTTATGAAAACATATAATGTCGCAATTGTAGGAGCAACTGGGGCAGTTGGTCAGAAAATATTACAATTATTAGAAGGGTCGGCTATACCGATTAATTCGTTAAAATTACTTGCATCCAAACGATCAGTTGGAAAAGCATACGAATTTAAAGGTAAAGAATACAAAATTGAAGAAACGACTAAAGCGTCTTTTGAGAATGTTGATATTGCGTTTTTCAGTGCTGGTGGTTCGATTACGAAGGCTTACCAACAAGCTGCGCGTGATAGTGGGGCAGTGGTGATTGACAATACAAGTGCATTTAGAATGGATGCAGATACGCCATTAGTGGTTCCTGAGGTAAATCCAGCTGCGTTGGAAAACCACACAGGTTTAATTGCTAACCCCAACTGTTCAACGATTCAAATGGTTGTAGCGCTTAGACCGATCGAGAAATCATTTGGCCTAAGCCGTGTTATCGTATCAACTTACCAAGCAGTCAGTGGTGCGGGTTTGAATGCTTTGGAAGAACTTGAAGATCAAACGAAGAAAATGTTAGCAGGAGAAGAAGTGGAAGCAGCAATTTTACCAGCTGCCAGTGACAAAAAACACTACCCAATCGCCTATAATGTTTTACCTCAGATCGACCAGTTTTCAGATGACGGTTATACCTTTGAAGAATGGAAAATGATTCATGAAACAAAGAAAATCTTAGGTCGTCCAGACTTAAAAGTATCGGCAACATGTGTCCGTGTGCCAGTTATTCAAGGGCACTCAGAATCAGTTTATGTTGAAGTTGATAAAGAAGGCGTAACAGTTGACGAGTTTCGTGCTGTTTTAGCTAATGCAGATGGGGTTGTCTTGCAGGATGATCCAGCAAATCAAATTTACCCACACGCTTTGGATGCAGCGAACAAAAAAGATACCTTTGTCGGTCGGGTTCGTAAAGATCCAGACGATCCAAAAGGCTTCCACCTATGGATTGTAAGTGACAATTTAATCAAAGGTGCTGCATGGAACTCCGTGCAAATCGCAGAAAAAATGATTGAAAAAGACTTAATCTAATATCACTACCGTTTTATGCGTATATATTCGTATAAAACGGTTTTTGTTCTTCTAGAACAGTTTTAGCAATTGTGCGTCATAGTGCTCTTTCAGCTAAAGAACTTCTGTTTTTACAAATCCAAAGCAGGTTTGTGATGCTTTTCTTAGCTTTTTAGTACATATTTTCTCACTGTATTGTATAATGAGTATAGGAGAAATTCGGTTTATGTATGAAAGACATTCATAATATGAAAAAACAATTATTAGAAGCTTCTTTTTCATGTGGTTTTGAATGATACATGGTCTATTTAGTTAGAACGGTATCCTTGATAACTTTGACATAAAAAAGGGTTAGATGAAGATTGCTTTTCCTAAACAAATTAATCGAAAAGAAGAAGAGGTGCTTTAATTGAGTAAAATAAAAATCATTCCTTTAGGCGGCGTGCGAGAAAATGGAAAAAATATGTATGTCGTAGAAGTCGACGAACTTATCTTTATTTTAGATAGTGGTTTGTTGCATCCTGAGAGTGAGTTATTAGGAATTGATGTTGTTATTCCAGATTTCACTTACTTAGAACAAAATAAAGAACGTATTGCAGGGATTTTCCTGACACACGGACACGAAGATGCGGTAGGTGCGTTACCATATCTATTAGAAACGATTGATGTACCAGTATTTGGGACAGAATTTACAATCGAACTAGCAAAAATGGGTGTAGAAAGTAATGGTCTAACCCCAAAATTTGATAATTATCATGTTGTTAACGAAAAAACAGCAATTGAATTTGATAATGTAACGGTTAAGTTTTTCCGAACAACACATTCGATTCCAGATTCAGTTGCAATCGTACTTGAAACAAAAGCAGGTAGCGTGGTTTACACAGGTGACTTTAAGTTTGATCAAAGTGCGACTGACATGTACCGCACAGACTTCGCAAAAATTACCGAAGTAGGCGAAAAGAAAGTTCTTGCATTACTAAGTGATTCAAGCGATGCTGAATCAATCGTTGAAAACGTTAGTGATCGACGCGTAACAGAAGAAATTGTTGATACATTTAACAGCGCAGATGGCCGTGTGATCGTATCATGTGTGTCCAGTAATATTATGCGCATTCAGCAAGTCTTTGATGCAGCTTACGAAACAAAACGTAAAGTATTTTTAACAGGCACTAAACTACTCGAAATTATCGATATTGCGATAAAACTAGAAAAATTAATTTTGCCATCAAAAGACGTTCTTGTAACGGAAGAAAAATTAGGCGATTACCGCGATGACCAATTAATTATTTTAGAAACAGGTCAAAGTGGTGAACCAATCGATTCACTACAAAAAATGGCAGAGAATAAACACCGCCAAGTGAGCATTCAAGAAGGCGACTTGGTCTACATTACAACAACACCATCAACATCAATGGAAACAAGAGTGGCATCAACTAAAAACATGCTTTACCGTGCAGGCGCAGTGGTAAAAGAAATTTCAGATTCTTTCAAAGTGTCTGGACATGCGACACCAAATGATTTGAAATTAATGATTAACTTACTAAAACCGGAATTCTTCATTCCTGTACAAGGTGAATACCGCTACCTAGCTGCTCACGCAGATTTAGCACATGAAGTTGGCATACCTTTCAAAAACATCTTTATCCCAGGTAAGGGCGATGTGATTGAATTTTCAGACGGCCGCATGCGTGTAACAGGTCAAGTTGCAACAGGAAACGTTCTAATTGATGGAATTGGAGTCGGCGACATTGGAAATATTGTGTTACGCGACCGTAAATTATTAGCGGACGACGGTATTTTTGTTGCGGTTGTAACAATTTCTAGAAGACGTAGTACGATTCTTTCAGGTCCTGAGATTATCTCTCGTGGCTTTGTTTACATGAAAGAAAGCGAAGAGTTAATTAAAGAAAGTACTGAAATTACTAGAAAAATAGTGGAAGAAAACTTGAAGAAAAAAGACTTTGAATGGTCTACTTTGAAACAAGAAATCAGAGATGCGTTGAGTAAATATCTATTTGATCGCACAAAACGTCGTCCAGTTATCTTGCCGATTATTATGGAAGCCTCCAGTTACTCAAAAAAGAAATAAAATAAACAGATTGAATGGTTAAAGGAGCGAATAAATGCATGGGTTCTATTAATTTAAAGAGTGGGATAGAAGGATTTGTAGCAGGCTTAGTGGCTTTCCTACTGACCTTTGTTCCAATCGTATTGGGTGATTATTCAATTGCTTGGGCAATTATCCCGATTGTTTTTATAAGTTTAAGAAGAGGAATATTGCAAGGTTTATTTGCGGGACTATTAACTGGTTTACTTGTCTTTCTTATCAAAGAGGGTAGTAATGACACAGCGGAAAACCTTGTTGTTCAACTCGCACCATTTGCCTTTATTGGAATCAGCGGTTTGTTTGCTAAATTTACGCAACGAACATTAAATAATAAACGTTTCCCGAATGCTGCGTTAAATATTACAACGGCATCATTCTTTGGCGCCTTGTTCTATTATTTATGGCAGTTAGTTGGGCACGTGTCATTCAATGCTGACATCGTAGCAGAAGCTCAGAGTGCGTTTAGCTACTTCTTAAGAGTAGACGGTTTGTCATTATTAATGACCTTTGTTTTGACAGCAGCAGTTTTATTACTTGCTGCGAAAGTGTCACCAAAACTGTTTATACCAAAGAACACGCCTTTCCTTAGCAGAAAGGAAAAATCTAGATTATTAAATGATTAATCAAGGAAAGAGATAGGAATAATTATTCCTATCTCTTTCAAATTTATGGAGGGGAATGTATGAGTATTTGGCAACAACTTATCTCGTTAATCTTTATCATAAATATCGTTGGTGCGATTTATACCGTTTTTCATGAAAAACGAGACGTCGCTGCGACATGGGCATGGTTGATTACCTTAGTCATGCTGCCCGGAATTGGTTTTATCATTTATGTCTTTATCGGTAAGAAAATGTCTTCAGGACAAATTTATGATATCAAATCACAAAAGAGCCTAGGCATGACCGAACTTGCTCAGTTTCAAAAAGAAATGCTCGAAGAAAGTGATTATGAAGACCATAGTGGAGAGGACGATACACTGATCCATACTGCTATGCTATTTCTAGAAAGTAACGAGTCAGTTCTAACAAGAGGAAATAAAGTTGAAATTTTAACTGACGGCTATCTGAAGTTTGAACAATTTGTTCGTGATATCGAACAAGCAGAAAATCATATTCATTTACTTTATTACACTTTCAAATCAGATTCACTAGGTAGACGAATTGTTGCAGCACTTGAAGAACGTGCCGCAGCAGGGGTTGAAGTACTAGTTGTCTATGATGCGCTTGGTTGTAGAGGGAATGACCGCAAGTTTTTCAAACGCCTGGAAGAATTAGGCGGTAAGACGCTAGTGTTTTTCGGTTCACATATTCCGTTTGTTAATTTACGGATGAACTACCGTAATCACCGTAAAATTATGGTGATTGATGGGGAAGTTGCTTATATGGGCGGCTTTAACATTGGCGATGAGTATATTGGGTTAGGGCCTTTAGGAAACTGGCGTGATACCCATCTACGTATTCAAGGAAATGCGGTTATTACACTGCAAAGTCGCTTCTTCATGGATTGGAATGCTGCTGCTCCAAAAGATCAACAGAAATTATATGAAGATAAATATTTCCCAATCTCAAGACGAAAAGGAAACACCGCGATGCAAATTGTATCGAGTGGACCTGAGAATGACATTGAAGCCATCAAATTGGGCTTTATCAAAATGATAACTCAAGCAAAAGATTCGATTTATATTCAAACACCTTACTTTATTCCTGATAATAGTGTCCATGAAGTTCTAAAAATTGCGGCCTTGTCAGGTGTAGAAGTAAATATCATGATTCCAAGTAAGCCAGATCATCCATTTGTTTACCGAGCAACAGAATATTTCGCCAAAGACATTATTGAGTACGGCGCAAATGTTTATATTTATGAAGATGGCTTCTTCCATTCGAAAGTTATGATTGTTGATGGAGAAGTCTCTACAGTTGGCTCAGCGAATATGGATATTCGAAGCTTTAGATTGAATTTCGAAATCAACAGTTTCATCTATGACGAAACGATTGCCAAAGAATTAATCGATCATTTTTATCAAGATTTAGAAAAAAGCCTTCAAGTAGATACGGCATATTTCCAAAATCAATCAAAATGGCGGAAGTTTAAGCAGTATTTCTCTAGGTTGTTGTCACCTATCCTTTGATTTAGATAACCATTCGTCCTTTCGACTTGCGGGTGTGCTTTTTGTGAGAAGTGGGACCCGCAAGCAACTGTTGCGGTGTATCGTATAGTTGGACCAATGATTTATAGAGGAATCAAGAAAGCAAAGTTAGCATAAGCTTTTTGATAAACG
>CAZLGI010000050.1:8624-9423 GCA_964558995.1 uncultured Carnobacteriaceae bacterium
GTCCATTTATCCTAGCCTTTGTTCTTAGTTCGAATTTAGAATCTTATTTCCGTCAAGGGGTTAGTTATGCTGGTGGAGATTATACACTCTTCTTCACTCGACCGCTATCTTTACTATTTATTTTAATAGCAGTATATAGTGTAGTTGGGCCAATGATTCATAGAAAAATCAAGAAAGCAAGAGCAGTATAAACTATTCAAAAAAACTAAGGAGGAAAATATAAGTGTTAGATCAAAGATGGGTATTTTATAATGATACAGAGGCAGTTACAGCAGCAGAGGGTGTTACAAGAAGAGTTCTAGCTCATAATAATGAAATGATGTCTGTTGAAAACAAATTTGAAACTGGCGCGGTAGGGTCACTTCATAGTCATCCACATACTCAAATTACTTACGTTGTTAGTGGTGAATTTGAGTTTGAAATTGACGGAGTGAAAAAAATAGTTAAAACTGGTGACACTATGTTAAAAACAGACAATGTTGAACATGGTTGTAAATGTTTAAGCCAAGGTGTTCTTTTAGATATTTTCACACCAATGCGTGAAGATTTTCTAAATTAATTTATAAGAAAAAAGTAAGGCAAACACTATTCAAAATAGAGGTTTGCCTTACTTTTCTTTAATGTCAGCTAACTAATTCAATCGTTAAGATCTGATCGATTTTTAATAAGTAAATCACGTTATTATTTTCTGTCATAAAAATGATTTGTCTGTTATCATTTAATGAAGAGCAGAAACGCCCTTTAAGTGTTGTTCGATTAAACTTACCATTAGTGGCAGCTTGTTCTATGGTTGCGTAAA
>CAZLGI010000051.1:0-9343 GCA_964558995.1 uncultured Carnobacteriaceae bacterium
GAGATGTTTTTCTATGGATTCATGCAAAGAGCATTCCAAGCATCAACATTAATTGCGATTATCGCGCCAATTTTAGGACTAACTTTGATACTTCGAAGACAGTCATTATTAGCTGACACCTTATCGCACGTCTCACTAGCTGGTGTAGCTTTGGGAATGTTGATCGGTGTCAATCCAACCTTCACAACCATTCTTGTAGTTATTTTAGTGGCAGTGGGGATGGAATATTTACGCACGGTTTTTCGCGGTTATTCCGAAATCTCAATTGCAATCCTCATGTCAACCGGGATGGCAGTCGCTTTAGTTTTGATGAGCTTCGTTTCAGGCCAGCAAACGGCAAGTGTCGAGCAATTTTTATTCGGTTCGATTGTAACGATTGATCAAGAACAAATATTAGTTTTATTAATTTTAACAATTGTATTAGTTGTTTTATTTACAATCTTCCGTCGCCCACTTTACGTTTTACTATTCGACGAAGATACTGCTTTAACAGCAGGCGTTCCGACACGTTGGTTATCGCTATCGATATCAATCATTACGGGGATTTCGATCAGTGTCATCATGCCAATCACAGGAACTTTATTAGTTTCAGCCATTTTAATTTTACCTGCAGCAATCGCGATGCGCCTAGTCACGAGCTTCAAACAAGTCATTTGGCTTGGAATTTTAATCGGTTTAATCGGCATGTACGGCGGTTTGTTCGCGTCATATGAATTCGGAACGCCACCTGGTGCAACGATTACCTTGATGTTCGTCGGCTTATTCATTATGACGAGTGTTATAAAAGCTTTTACAACAAAAGTAAAATCGGAACAATAAGATTTAAGACAAGAGCATGAAAGAAGCTCTTGTTTTATTTTTGAAAAACGTCAAAAAAACGAACAATAATCTTAAAAAAGCTTTCTTTTTTAAGAAATAACAGCTATAATACTTCTAGCTATGATTAAGAGGAGAGACTGTTATGAAAATAAAGCGCAGCGATCGTTTGGTAGATATGACTCATTACTTACTGAGTAATCCCCATACATTAATATCTTTAACTTATTTTGCCAATAAATATAAGTCAGCAAAGTCATCAATCAGTGAGGATCTCACAATTGTTAAGCGAACATTCGAAACGAATGGTTTTGGCTTAATTGAGACTTTCCCTGGTGCAGCTGGTGGCGTATCCTTTACTCCGTCTATTAGAGATGACGAAGCAAGAGAGTTTGTCGAAGCCCTTTGTAAAAAAATGGATACGAAGGATCGCTTGCTACCAGGTGGATACGTCTATCTATCAGATTTATTAGGCAGTCCAGAAATACTCCAACAAATTGGCCGAATTATCGCTGCCCAATATAAAGACAAAGGTATCACAGCAGTCATGACCGTTGCGACGAAGGGTGTTCCGATTGCCCAAGCGGTTGCTTACTATTTGAATATTCCGTTCGTAATTGTTCGCCGTGATTCTAAGATTACAGAAGGATCAACCGTAAGCATTAACTACGTGTCTGGTTCAAGTGATCGTATTGAAAAAATGGAACTATCAAAACGCAGCCTCCCAAGTGGTTCCCGCGTTTTAGTTGTTGATGACTTCATGAAAGGCGGCGGTACCGTAAGTGGTATGCGCAGTATTATTGAAGAATTCGACTCGGAAACTGCAGGCGTGACTGTATTCGCAGAAGCAGCCTACACAAGCGAAAAAGAAACAGAAGAATACACCTCGCTAATCCGCATCAATGACGTTGACTTACGTAAAGGTACGATGGAAATCGGTTTAGGAAGTTACTTCGATAAGTAATTAAAAATTGATATGAAGAGACCCTCAAACATTAGCGTGGTGCTGAATGTTTGAGGGTTTTTGTTTTGTGGGGGAATCAAAGCTCAAGACGAAAAAACGGTCTGAACTTTGAAATCGCATAAAAAATCCAGCTACAGATAAAAGTAAAATCTGTACCCAGAAAATAATAACTTCAGATTGTCAGTCTTGAAAATCAATCCGTATAAATCTCTTCAATAACTTCAACTTCAATATCTTTCGGCAGCAGGAGAAGAGAGAGTGAAACAAATCCCAAAATAATCGCAGCAAGAAATAAAAATGTCATCCACAAGCCATCCAGAAAAAGTTCATTAACTCCCTCAAAAGGAACATCTCGAAGTGGCTCGAGCGCGAACATATAAATAAAGGTTAAAATAAATGTCATCAAACCTAATAGCCAGTTCTTCACCTTGATCCTTTTCACCAGGGAATCAGTTATCCGAAATTCCTTCTTTCCAACCACCAAAATATCTTTGCTTTTTTTCTTCATAATGCCGTTAAGCATAACATTTCTTCGAGTTAAAGGTTTCATAGTTAGCTCCCCTTTTCTTACCTCAAGTTTATCAAAGACTACCCAAATTGCCAAAACCCTTTCTGACAAAATCTGTAAGTGTTATTTTCAGATATTCTGGCGTAAAGTTAAGCTATGGAAATCCTATCAAAAAGGAGAATGGAAAATGACCGCAAGATTATTAAAAGTAGAAGATATTAAAAAAGTATACGGCAGTGAGGATAGTCCAACGAAAGCTTTGAATGGTATTAGTTTTGACGTTTTGGAAGGTGAATTTTTAGGTATTATGGGGCCGAGTGGTTCTGGGAAAACGACATTACTAAATTGTATCGCCACGATTATTAAACCAACATCTGGCCGAATTTTGTTAAAAGGTGAAAATATTAGTGCCTTTAATAGTAAAAATCTCGCAGCTTATCGAGGAAATCGGATTGGGTATTTATTTCAAGATTTTGAATTATTAGATAATTTAACTGGTCGAGAAAATATTCTGCTACCTTTATCTATCCATGGCGTAGATAGTAAAACAGCTGAATCCAAGCTAGCAGAAATCGCTAGTTACTTGGACATCACCAATGTACTAGACAAATTTCCATCTCAAATGTCAGGTGGGCAAAAGCAACGAGTGGCGGCAGCGCGTAGTTTAGTGCCGGAACCGGCTATCATTTTAGCGGACGAACCAACCGGAGCACTAGACACAAAATCCGCCCGTACACTAATGGAAAAACTAGAGGGCATGAATGAAGAAAAACAACGGAATATTTTAATGGTGACACACGATGCCAACGCTGCGAGTTTCTGCTCAAGAATTTTGTTCATTCAAGATGGGGTTATTTTCCATGAGATCCGTCATCAACAAGGGGAATCTCGAGAAGATTTTTACGAACGAATTTTACAAGTGATGGCTCAACTCGGAGGAGGAAGCGCCAATGTTCTTTAATTTGGTTTATCGAAACGCAAAACGAAGTCAAAAGGAAAACTTGATTTACTTTGGCACTTTGGTTACAGCGGTTGCGTCTTTTTACATGATTCTATCGCTGGAGAGGCAAGACGTCATTTTGTATTTGAAGGATTTCGAGAGTGATGCCATTGAGAAGTTATTTACGATGATGCCAATACTCTATTTGTTTGCCTTGTTTTTATTGTTCTTTTTAGTCCTATTCGCCAATCGCTATCAGTTGGAAAGACGAAGCAAAGAGTTCGGTATGTATTTAATGCTCGGAATGAGGCAGAAAAATATGTTTTTCCTGCTAATTTCGGAAGGAGTGATCACGTCACTTCTGGCGTTGCTGCTAGGTGTTGGAATCGGTAGTTTAGTCGCCGAAATCCTCAGCCTCACGACGGCGCGCCTCATTGGCCAAGGCATTATCGGTCATCAACTAAGCTTTTCCTTTCAAGCCGTTCTATATACCGTAGTTGGATTTCTGTTAATCCAAGTTCTTGCGCTGTTAATCTTAGCTGGTAAATTATTTAACCGCGAACTTCAAACTTTACTCAAAGGCCAAGTAGATAAAAAACAAGCAATGGGCAAAGCGCCAGCTAACTGGGTCACACTCATTTTAGGAGTGATCACTTTAGGAATCGCTTATTGGTTAATTTTGACCTACTTCAAATTGGTCAATGTGCCGATGATTTTCTTGGCGGTTGTCTTAGGTATTTTTGGAACCGTGTCGCTCATTCGAGGGCTAACACGTTTGCTGAATTCATTAGCTTTCCGTTCTGAAAAAACGACAGGGCTGACAACTTTTACTTTACGTCAGCTACAAGAAAACATCGCGAACCGGTCAATGGCAGTTGCGGTGTCATCTCTATTAATGGTGCTGTCTTTAATTATGTTGGCAGAAGGAGCAGGGACCATTCTCAGCTCAACTGACCAACTCCGACGAGAACATTCTATTTACGATGTCACAGTTCAAGGCCCTTATAAAGAAATAGAAAATTTCCTCACTTCAGCTGACATGGCACCTTACGTCGCAAACCTGAACCCATTAGAATTAGGCAGAATGCAACAATCTCTGTTAGATTGGAGCAACCTAAGAGAAGAAATCGTTGGAAATTTGCCAGAAGGGGTCACTGATCCAGCAATTGCTCATCCAGAACATACGACAGTCAGTCCAGAACTCTCAGAAGCTGAAAACCTACTAGGAACCTTAGACTATCGCATGGGTGATTATTTAATTCGTGAATCTGACTATAACCGCCTTTTGGAAGCGGCCAATGAAGAATCCATTCACTTAGCTGAAAATGAAATGGCGCTTTATTTTAATCCTGATTTCGGCGATTCAAGACGACCTTTGCTACAAAAGTTAATTGTTGATTCACAACTAAATCAAGACGCACCGATCATGGTTCAAGACAAAACCTTTTATTTAATTCCAGACTTACCATTAAAAGGTATCGTCACTGACCGCAGCATCAGCGTGAGCAATGCCTTAATCGTGACGGATGCGTTTTTTGAAAGTTACACAAATCCAAACACGCGAGAAGTTTACTGGAATTTCACTATCCCAGAAGCATTGACTGCAGAGGACGGACTGATGCTTCCGATAAAAGAGGCAAGTGATTTGTTAAGCACAACTGGCTTTCAATTCGAAACTTACTTACAAAATTTCGGCCGCCAACTATTCTATATTGTGGCGGGCAGCTATACGATGTTGTACTTGGCGTTTCTTTTCCTAGTCATCGGCTGTACTGTTTTGGCCTTGCAATACCTCACGCAATTAAAGCAAACAAAAGCACGCTATCGTACTTTGTCATTCCTAGGTGCCAAACGCGAGCAAATAAATGCATCGATTAAAAAACAAATCATGTGGTATTTCCTTTTTCCATTAGTTCCTGCCTTAGTCAGTGGAGTTGTTGGAATTATCACGATGCAATCGTATTTCAGTTTTAATACTGATTTCCTACCTGGAATAATGGGGATGTTGCCGTTTATTTTACTCATGATTGGACTCTTTCTTCTGGTACAATGGGTGTACGCTGTTGCGGTCTACCGAACATCTGTGAACGAAATTAACCAACGGCAATTCAAATAAGGAGGTGTCAAAGTGGCGAAAATCGTAGTCGTAGAAGATGACAAAATGCTTCAAGAAGAACTCGTGGATATTTTGGAAAAAGAAGGATACGAAATTGTGTCGATTACTAACTTTGATGAAGATGTATCAGAGCAGATCAACACTTTGACACCTGATTTAGTTTTACTGGATATTAATTTACCCTATCAATCAGGTTTTGAAATTTGTCGTAGCTTAAAAGAAAAAAGTCGGGTGCTCGTTTTAGTCCTGACATCAAGGGACCGTCTACGCGATGAACTCCACGCACTGGATTTAGGCGCGGATGATTATTTAACTAAACCTTTCCACAAAGAGAAACTACTTGCGCGAGTTAAAAACTTGTTGAGGCGTTTTGAAGGAAGTCCAAAGTTAATGGATGGCGGGAGTTTCCAATTGGACCCGCAAACTTACACACTTTATGCCGCACAACAAGCAATTGTCTTGCCGCCAAATGAAGGCAAGATTTTGACTGCATTGTTGGAGCGTAGTCCAGCTGTCGTTACCAAGGAAGAACTAAGCGATCACTTATGGGGGACGACTGATTATATTGACGAGAACGCCCTGCAAGTAAATATGGCACGGTTGCGAAAAACATTACGCCAATTCGAGCTGGATGATTTAATGGAAACTGTTCGAGGACAAGGCTACCGCTTGAAGGAAAGGGAGTGAGGAGAAGGTGAAGACAAGGATGAACCGGCTATGGATGCATCTCTATGATGCAAGATATTTTCTGATCGTAATAAGCTTGATGGACGCCTTCTTTATTTACCTCGCCTGGCTCGCTTATCCGGAAACATTCGGCGTCTTAGTTGGATTAATGGTAGGAGTGTCACTCGCAGTAGCTGTCATTCCAATCGCCTTAACTAAGCGTCAAGAAAAGAAAATCACCACCGCACTCGAAGCCTTTTTAGTCGAACCTGATATCGAACACGAAGAAACCCTTCGTCACCTTTTGCCAAAACAACAGGTAAAGATGATGACGCAACTCGGCCAACAGTTACGACAAAAGGAAGACTTATTAACCCAGCAAACAATTCAAGTGGATGATTACGAACGCTACATTGAAGAGTGGGTACATGAAATTAAAAAGCCACTCTCACTCCTGACCTTGGTTTTAGATAATCGCCAAGATGAAATGTCTTCGACTGTCCAGCGAAGAGTGACACATTCTCGTAACGCGATTCAAAGTCATGTGGAAAAGATTTTATATTTTTCGCGATTACGCACAACACATCGCGATTATTTATTTGAGACATTAGATTTACGAGAGGTTTGTCAGGAAGCGGTGGCTGACCATCAGTCTATTTTGGAAGAAGCAGATATGTCGATTCATTGGCAAGGCGACTCGCAAATAGTGGTATCAGATCGGAAGAGTTTATTGTTTATTCTGAGTCAAATTCTACATAACAGTACAACTTATACGATTAGAGAAAATCCACAGCTCTATCTTACGCTCGAGAAAATCGGCGAGGCGGTTCGTTTAACCTTGCAAGACAACGGACCCGGAATCCCACAAGAAGATTTGCCTTTCGTTTTCGATAAAGGGTTCACAGGCGGAAAAGAGCAGGCGACGGGCATGGGTTTGTTTATAGCCAACCGTTTAGCAGCCGATTTGAACGTCAACTTAAAGGCAACGTCACTCGGGTCAGAGGGCTTCTGTTTATCACTAACTTTTCCCCAAATAAAGCTCTGATAATTTAATAATTTGTATACGAAATGTTACGGACGTACTCGTTTGTAGCATTTCTTTTTGTCTATGCCTTGTAATAAGCCATTTGAATATGAGAAAATGAAGAAAAGGTATTATAAATACTGATAAAAAGTTGATTGTTCTTTTTTTTTCGGGTACGATGTTTTGGTATGATTAGAACAATTAAGAAGGAGAAAGTGATATGACGAAACGTTTTGCAGTCGTTCTTGCGGCTGGGCAAGGAACAAGAATGAAAAGCAAATTATATAAAGTACTCCACAAGGTCTGCGGTAAAGCAATGGTAGAACATGTAATTGACCAAGTGGAAATCACAGGCGTTGATAAAATCGTTACAATTGTTGGCCACGGTGCTGAAACAGTTAAAGAAACGATTGGTGAGCGTTCGTCTTTCGTTCTGCAAGAAGAACAACTGGGAACA
Organism: uncultured Carnobacteriaceae bacterium; assembly: GCA_964558995.1. GTDB lineage: Bacteria > Bacillota > Bacilli > Lactobacillales > Aerococcaceae > Jeotgalibaca. The sequence continues at coordinate 7,492 of CAZLGI010000051.1, forward strand.
GGACATGCTGTTCTGCAAGCAGAAGACATGCTAGCTAACCAAGAAGGTACGACGCTCGTTATTTGTGGCGATACCCCACTATTAACCAGTGAAACATTAGACAATTTAATTGCACACCATGAAAGTCAAAATGCAAAAGCAACAATTTTGAGTGCTCATGCTGACAATCCATTTGGTTATGGACGCGTCATTAGAAACGAAGATAATTTAGTTAAGAAAATCGTTGAAGAAAAAGATGCATCAGAAGACGAAGCAGCTGTACAGGAAATTAATACAGGAACTTACGTATTCGATAATACCTTATTATTCGACGCTTTATCAAAAGTAAACAATAACAATGCGCAAGGCGAATACTACTTGCCAGACGTGATTGAGATTTTAAAAGAAGAAAATCATATTGTCACAGCTTATCAAATGGAAAAAGCGGAAGAAGCGCTAGGGGTTAACGACCGTGTGGCACTTGCGGAAGCAGCAACCATTATGAAGAAGCGAATCAATGAGAAGCACATGCGTAATGGTGTGACTTTGTTGGATCCAGACAATACGTATATTGAATCAGACGTTATTATTGGTATGGATACGATTGTTGAACCTGGCGTGACTTTGAGAGGTAAGACGGTCATTGGTGAAGAAAGTTTCATCGGTACGAACTCTGAAATTTCTGATTCAAAACTAGGTAACAATGTCCGTGTCATCAGTTCAACCATTGAACAAGCAACGATGTCAGATAATAGTGATATTGGTCCTTATAGCCACTTACGTCCACAAGCTGAAGTTGGCGAAGGCGTTCATATCGGAAACTTTGTAGAAATCAAAAATTCCGTTATTGGCAAAGACACAAAGGTTGGGCATTTAACTTATATTGGTGATGCTGATTTAGGCGAAAACATCAATATCGGCTGTGGAACTGTTTTTGTCAATTACGATGGTAAACACAAACGCCGTTCTCAAATTGGCGACAATGCATTTATTGGCTGTAACGTTAACTTGGTTGCACCAGTTAATATTGCCAAGGATACTTTCCTAGCAGCTGGAAGTACGATCACAAAAGACGTTCCAGAGGGAGCTTTGGGAATCGCTCGCGCTCGTCAAGAAAACAAAGAAGGCTATCGGGATAAACTTCTACATGTCAAAAAAGACAAAAGGTAGCTGACAAAAAGTAAATTTAGGCTTATGATTGTAATGAATAAGATATTTAATTAAAAATGAATGGTTAGCGGAGGGAATTATGAGTACAGTAAACTATAAAGACCCAAAATTGAAGGTTTTTTCATTAAGTTCTAATAGAGAACTGGCAGAAAAAATCGCTCAAGAAGTTGGTGTTGAATTAGGGGACGTATCTTCAACAAAATTTAGTGATGGCGAGATTAAAATTAATATCGAGGAGAGTATCCGTGGTGCACACGTTTATGTTATCCAGTCTACAAGTGACCCGGTAAACGATCATCTATTAGAGCTTCTAATTATGATTGATGCATTGAAACGTGCAAGTGCAAAAACAATTAACATTGTATTGCCTTATTACGGCTATGCTCGTCAAGATCGTAAAGCACAATCACGCGAACCGATCACAGCTAAGCTAGTTGCGAATATGATTACAAATGCAGGAGCAGATCGTGTATTAGCATTAGATTTGCACGCACCTCAAATTCAAGGGTTCTTTGATATTCCGGTTGATCATTTATTGGGCGCACCACTTTTAGCAAACTACTTCTTAGATAATGAAGTCTTGCAAAATGATGTTGTTGTCGTGTCACCTGACCACGGTGGGGTAACACGGGCACGTAAATTAGCAGAATTTATCCATGCACCAATTGCGATTATTGACAAACGTCGTCCAAAAGCAAACGTT
>CAZLGI010000052.1:0-6353 GCA_964558995.1 uncultured Carnobacteriaceae bacterium
TCATCAGTCGCGACCATGAAAAACGAAACAATCCGATCCCAAAGTGTTTCCTCATGACCATTTGTAATGACCACTTCGATTCCCGTCTTCTCCTCTATTAAATGCGCGCCTTCCTTATTTCGAGTCAACACCAAAATCTGCCTCGGCACATACCCTTCCCTTAGCAAACTATTAATCGTGGCCTTCAAATTCTTTACATCTGCAAAGGTTCCTTCTATTCTTCTATTCAATTTTCTGACACTCCTTCCAAAGAACTTTTCTTATCTATATTTTAGGGTAGGAGGCCTGAAATAACAAATAATAACCACTTTAATTCGAAAAACGTCTTTCCAAAAACTGGGCGATTTTTTGAAAAGTGGGATGGGATTTATTCGGATATCGGTGACAATAATGTTTCCAATGCCTCAAAATCCACCTTTTGAAAAAGTCATCTAGACCAGCAGTCGTCTGATAAAGATAGCTGGTATTTCGCTGCCAATTCGCCTGCTTACTCTTTTTCTCACGAATATCCATGTCGAACATGTCGCCAAAACGGAATAAACCTGATCGTTGATAGTCATACATTAAGCGCGCGGCATTAATCTTTTTTTCAAATTCTTCAAAGCGAATCGGCAAATTTAACCGATGAAAGGACGAAAATAAGAGCTCTAACTCTGTTGGAGCGCCGAAACTCCGATGATACTGTTTCAAAAGCGTCAGATTAATCCAACTGACACTTTTCTTGCACGGGCCTTGGAGCGGCAGATAACCATACTTCCCCAATACGTATGGCAAACAATGTCGATCCTCCCCACTCAAAGTAAGGTAAAACGTCCGCATAAAATCATAAGACAGCCCAAGTTCGTCAAAATGCCGATTCATCAAATAGGCGCTCGACTCTTTCGACTTAAATACTTGTCCGTCTTCACAAAACACGAGCGTCTTAAACGTACTATCAATATAATAATCAGCTATGTTCAAGATACAAAAAATCGTCGGATCTATTTTGACACCATCATAAGCAATCGCCTCTGATAGATAACGCAAAATATCATTCCGATCTGTGATGCGAAAGGGTTTCTGTTGATTTTTAATAGTCTCATATACTGGTATGCTTTCAAAAATCAGATCTCCCCTCCCTCTTTTGAAACCGCCTTCAAAATCTACCTCTCTTAAAAACCCTTTTTCCAAATGGCGTTCTGTCATTTCTTCCTCCTTTGAAAATGTTAGTGCATTAACTTTACACTTCTTTGTGATGAATGTCACTAGGTTGTAGGTTACACTTTCATGACAAAAAACGTTTCTATTTGTGTAGCCGGTCATGACACTACAAAAAACGACTAGGAGGAAGAAATATGTTGAAGCAATGGGAAGAAGCAAGCGTAGAATTGTATTTTAACGATTTCGAAAACGAAAAAGAAATCAAACAGAATTTCAGTAACTTAAAGAAAGACGTCACACCCGAACAAATCGGTACCTTCCAAACGACAATCGGTGAGCTCGTGAGCTTGCCTGCCGCACATGCTATTGTCGTTGAGAAACACCGCTATACCCAAGAATAAAAAATAGGAGGACAAACAGATGAACACAACACTAACATTGGAGTTAAAATTTAGAACCGCAGACGGCAAAAGCCGCAATCTATCCTTGCGCAACCCACTGGAAAACTTGACCCCAGCAGAAATTCAACCAGCAATGGATGCGATTATCGCGTTGAGTGCCTTTGAAGTAGACGGCGTGAACCCTTATGCCAGCGTTGATAGCGCGCGATATGTGGAGAGAAGTGTTACGGATATTTTTGATTTAGAGGCGTAAAGAAATACGGAGACCGAGGATATTCCTCGGTCTCTTTTTACGAAAGGAGAGGAATTTTATGAGTTATCAAATTGAGAAAGATATGATGAATATCCCGCAAGCTCCCCTACTGAAGCCGCAATTTATTATCGCTCACGAGGCTGGCAATCCGAATAATACTGGTGTGCACAGTCTGGTGAATGAGCTTGCCTATATGAAACGCAATTGGCAAAATGCGTTCGTCTCTCATTGGGTTGGCGGTGGCGGTCGGATCGTCCAAATTGCTAAAACTGGTTTAACGCAATGGGGAGCCGGTCCGCGCTGTAATCCTTACGCCTACGCGCAAGTCGAGCTTGCCCGAACTAATAAAGCCAGCACGTTTGAAATGGATTATGCTGCATTCGTCTGGCTGCTACGTCATCTTGCGACTGAAGCTGGCATTCCATTGACCCTGAATACCGGCAGCGGACTCACATCGCCCGGCATCAAGACCCATTCTTGGGTATCGAAAAACTTGGGCGGCACCAATCACATCGACCCCGATAACTATCTCGCGCACTGGGGGATTTCTATGGCACGATTTAAGACTGATCTTGAAGCTCCTACTGTTTCAGATAAAGTCTGTTATAAATTGCACCTTGTTGTTAAAGGAGATACGCTTTGGTCACTTGCCCAGAAGAATGGGACGACGGTTGCTGCTTTGAAAAAGTGTAATGGCTTGCAGTCCGACTTGATTATAATCGGTCAGATTTTGAAAATTAAAAGGATTTAGAAGAATAGTGGAATCGATTCAAGTTAAACACAGCTGTGATTCTACGGTGAATTTGAACGCCCCAAGCAAAAACTCGCAACGCCATCTCTGGCATTGCGAGTTTTTTAGTAGACATTTTTTACATAACGCTTATCCAACAATAACTTATCTAGGAATTGTCGGAACATAAATTCTTGTTCGGCTAGGGGTCTATCTTCATATTCTTCGAAGCAGTATAGGCAGCTTAGATAAAAACTTGTTGCTTCTTTTTCGCGGAAGAATAGGTACTCTTCTGCGATTCCTTCGCCATTCAAGAAATGCAGCACGACACCTTCTTCGTCTTCGATAAAATCCATTCCTAAAAATCCGTTAGTATACATCCACGTTCACCTCTAGCATTAATATTCGCAAACTAGTTAAGATTCCGTTTTTTAATCACGTAAATGTTTATTTAATTCTTCAACTAACTGAAAAACGGTCGTCGAAGGATTATCTTTTGCCGGCGAATTCGATCGCTTAGCGTACAAGGCTTTCGCATTCTCAATCGCTTTCGGCTGGCGGCTTAATAATTTATTGTATAAATTCGGGTCGTTCTTTTTATACTTTTTTTTCATCCATTTTGTCAAAATCATTTCATAGTCAAAACGGCTAATCGGCTTCTCAATTAGCTGATAATGCAGCAAGTACCACAATTCGAAAGCCTCGTTACTGTATGCGACCCGAAAGCCTTTGTCGTAGTGGGCCTGGCAAAAAGCGATCGCATTGTTGAAGTTCACGGCTGGGAAAGAATCCTTGTCGAAAACGAGCCAAACTTCATCAAATTCCTCCGATCGGTTATCGCGAATTTCCTCGGCATAATGCACAAGGGACAAAGTATTTCGACCTGTTCCATGAATTTCAACGCTGGCAGATAAAACGGGGAAACTTCTAAAATAGTTCGGCTCCGTTTTACTCCCTTCGCAAACAATTAAGATCGTTTTTTCAGGCGAACGGTTTGCGACGTCTCGTTCGTAATCTCTTTTTCGACTTCGCTTATGTTTCGTCATTGTCCACCCACCAATCTGCAGGCGGCAAGAATGGCACGGCGCCATACTTGCCATTTAGATAATTGCGATAAAATTCGAAGCTATTTTTTCGATCCTTTTCGTCAAAACGGTATTCGACGAGAGAGGTCAAAACGCTGTTGCCGGCAGTTTTTTTCTCGACGAACCAAACTTGGTCACGGCGGAAAAGGTCACTGCGCAAGTTGGATATATCGTGGGTCGAGAAAATGAGCTGAGCCCCAAAGCGGTTAAAGTCGCCGCGGAACAGCTCCATGACATAGCGCGTCATCAGCGTGTGTAGGCTTCGGTCCATTTCATCGATTAGCAGTAAGCCGCCATTTGACATGGCTTCAATAATTGGTCCGGCCATCGACAGCAATTTCACTGTCCCAGTCGACTGTTCATCTTCGAATAAAAAGCCTTCTCGAATTGGGTTCAAACTACCGTCTAATTGCTTTTTTAATTTGATGACATAAAATTCATCATGCTTTTCGCCGGTTTTCGGGTCCGCTACTTCGCGGATTTCGACGTCATGAATGGACGGGTCAGCTAATTGGATGAGCGTCATCAAATTGTGCTTATATTTTTTCAAATGCAGCTTCGCCATTGAAATCTTAAAGAACAACTGTTGCGTGTTCAAAATGACATAAGCGTTTTTGAACCACCTTTCGATTCTTGGAATATTCGGCAGCATATCCGCAAACAACAAGCGATCTGGCTGAATATCTCCGGTCTCCCAATCCCCTTCCACACCGTCTTTCGTGCGGTGGAAACAAAGCTCGGGCTCGCCGTTTTCGATATACAAATACTCATCGACGACCTCTTTTTGGTTGGCGTAAAAGCCGTATCGATATAAAACTTTCTCATTGTAAAAACTTACTTCCAACAGCGAATCTTTATTTTCAAAGCTTTCATCCAAGTGAAACGGCTGAATTTTCTTCAACCACTCGGCTTCGTCTCCTTTTGGCAAAAGAAGTCCTTCTTGAATCAGTTTGAATGCTTTTAATAAATTACTTTTTCCGCTGGCGTTCGCGCCAAAAATGCTACTGACCTTCGACAGCTGCAGCCCGCCGTTCCCGGTCACCGTTTCCGGATGCTCGGGAATCGTAGCCGCCACCATCGAAAAAGCAGTTTCGTCGCGGAATGAATAGAAATTCTCTACTACTAGTTCGACTAACACATGGCACCTCCTGTTGTTGTATAGGTGAATTATAACATAGGTATGTGAAAATCAATCGAAACAAAAAAGATGACCCCGAAGAATCACCCTTCCCGCTACTGCTCCTACTTCCCAACCCGATGAATACTAAATCCATTCGGCGCCAAAACTGACTCGCCCTTTCGCTCATCACTCAAATGCTGGAAAATAACTTCTGTATTCTCTTTATGCTCAATCGTATAATCATCAAAGCCTTGGTTGAAGTATCCAATAATTTCGTCATCACCTAAAATTCTTTTAACACCGACAATTTTCTCTTCATCCAACAGCAATTCCCAGCGCAAGTTCCCGAAGGACAAGAGTGGTTGGTACTCTTTTCGCATTTTAATCAGATCTTTGGTGAAGGCCAGCATGTCTTGATCCTGTCTGTCTTCTTCCCAAATCATACAGCGGCGGCACTGCGGATCCGGTCCGCCAGCCAGGCCAATTTCGGTTCCGTAATAAATACACGGACTGCCATGCATCAAGAACATAAAGGTCAGCGTCGCCTTTACTAAGTCAACGTTCCCATCCGCCATCGTCAAAATCCGCGCCGTATCGTGCGAATCCAACATATTGAACATCGTCTCTTGCGTTTGCTTCCGATACTGCATCAATTGCTCGTTCATAACATTCGCCATTTTCCGCGCTGGAATCGACTTGGTCATAAAGAAATCAACAATATTTCCAACTAAGGAATAGTTCATCACGCCATGGAATTCGTCCCCGCGCAACCATGAACGAGATGACGTCCAAATCTCACCTAAAATATACAAATCCGGCTTTACATCCAAAACAGCCGTGTTAAATTTCCGCCAAAACGAGTGATCGACTTCATTCGCCACATCCAAACGCCAGCCGTCAATATCGAACTCTTTTACCCAATAGGTTGCAATATTCAACAAATACTCCTGTACATCAGGGTGATGCGTATTAATTTTCGGCATCATCGGCACATAAGAATACGTTTCATACGGCAGATTTTCCGCATATTCCATATACTCCGGCCCGCGTGCTTGAATCTCTTTGGCACTCGGCACTGGAAATTCATTGATGAAAAACCAATCCTTGTAGCGCGACTCCTCCTGATACTCAGCGACATCCTGCCACTGGGTCGACTCGGCCCCAATATGATTGAAGACCGCATCCAGCATGACTTTCATCCCTCGCTTGTGCGCCTCTTCAACAAACTGACGTACCAAAGCCTTGTTCCCAAAATGCGGATCAATCTCGTAATAGTCAGTCGTGTCATACTTATGATTCGACGGCGCAGTAAAAATCGGCGTCATATACAAGCCATTAATCCCCAAATCTGCCAAATAATCTAACTTCTCAATAATCCCTTGAATGTCCCCGCCATAAAAATCCTCACGCGACAACACTTCTTTACTATCCCACTCGAGCACACCAGTCGGATCGTTCGTTTTGTCCCCATTGTGAAAACGCTCGGGGAAAATCTGATACCAAACCGTCTTTTTCACCCAGTCCGGCGCCTTGAAACGATCGCTCTCGTGGAAATACGGCAGGCGAAAATACATACCCGAATTCGTCAGTTGCTCCTTCAAATACGGAAAAACACCCCGGTCAT
>CAZLGI010000052.1:6363-8388 GCA_964558995.1 uncultured Carnobacteriaceae bacterium
ATCCGTGCCGTCTTGCCCATGAATATGAAAAGCATACGCCATCCGCTTCACTGATTCATGCGTGTCGATCAACCAATAGTCATGTAAATCCGTTGAAAGGATCAACTCCATCTCGGACTCTTCTTCATACCAATTTTCAATGTGTAAATTAAACGGATCGCCTTGGATAAAGGCCACCCTCGCGACGTCACCTTTTTTCGTACGCAGGCGAACATGCACGTGGCCAGGCGAATAAATATAGCAATACTCACTCTCAGGACGATGGTAAAATGCAGCAGTTTCCATTACTCTGCCTCCTCTTGCTTTTAGTTGCTTCTAATCTTAACAAAAAAGGCAAATTGTACAAGGAATTTCATTTGGAAAACGGAAATCGAGGTGGTTTGCGTATTTTAAAGGTAGGAGGTTGAGGTTATGAAACGATACCGGGAAATGCCCAAAAATTTGAAGATTGCGTTGGCTTTGAGCGGACGGAAGTTTTTTACCGAAAATGAAAGGTGGCAATATAAAAATGAGCTGAAAGGTTTTACTCAGGGAGAGTGTCCTTTTGATCAGTTTACTTGTAAGCTGAATTCGGATATTAAAGTTCTTAATGACATCACGCTTTCTGATGGGAAGACGTGTCAACTGGATACGTTGATTGTTACTGATCAGGAGATTTTTTTATTGGATATGAAGTTTTATAATGGGCCACTTTCGTTTGAAAATGGACGGATTTTTGTGAATGGAAATATGACGGTTAATGACCCGCTCCACCAATTAGATCGGGCGAAAAATTTGTTGGAGAGTAAGCTGGCGTATTATAAGCTTAATATTCCAGTGACAGCTAAGTTAGTCTTCATGAACCCAAATATGGTGTTCTACGGAAATAATCCCGACTTGCCAATTTTGCTTTATCCGCAGATTGATGGGTTTTTGGATGAAATTTGTGTATGGGATTCACAACACACGGAGAAGATTGCGAGGCTTTTATTGAGCTTTGACAGCGAGGAGAACCCTTATGAGATCGTGCATCGGATAAAATATGATTACGAGTCGTTGAGGAAAGGAATTCGATGTGAAAAATGTAACTCTCTAGATCTCAATATAAATTTTCGAGATTATACTTGTATCACCTGTAATTTCAAAGACTCTAAGAGAAATGGGCTCATTCGATCAATTAATGACTTAAAACTTTTATTTCCTGATAATAAAATTACGCCTCGTCTAGTTTTTGACTGGACTAATGGGCAAGTTTCAAAAAAGTCGATTGGTAAATTACTCAACTCGGAACTTCGTGATGACTTTTTGAAATGAAGTTCTGAGTTTGGAACCTATATCGGAACTTTGTTGCTAATTTTTGTCGGGAAGTTCCGAGTTATCGGCTAAGCTCGGAACTTCTCGGTCAATTTTCGTTCGGAAGTTCCGAATTTATAAAATTGGATTGTCGCCTAGATGAATATAATTGATTAAAGGGTTCAAATGGCTTTTAAAAAAGCGGGGAACCCGCTTTGCCCTTCTGGTTTTGGTTTTGATCTTGATAGAAGAAGCGTGGAACGCTTCTTCCTTCTTTGTTTTGGGTATATTGATATGGAAGCTAAGTGGAGATTAGGTGAATATAAAAAGTGAAGCTTATTAGGGCTTCACTTTTTGGTTTGTTCATCCGGAGGATGATTTTTTCAAGGTCGCTTCCGTAATTATCCTTCTCGGCCAGACTGATGGTAAGTTGGTTTCGACTTTTTCGTACCATACCTTTGCGAACCAGACTGCGAACACAGGCGATATTAGCAGCGTTAGTGTTGGATTTAGGAATTGTCCGAATAGAGTGACGAACAGGACGACAACAGTCGTGTGCGTCAAGTATAGGCTGAATGAGATGCGGCCTAGGAATTGGAGCCATGGTGATTCGAACCAGGCCGTTAATTGCTTAGAATCTAGTACCACTAAAATAAACAGCACAAACCCCATCGCAGTCGGTAACAGGGATACACGTCTTGAGACGTCTAGGCCGAAGCCAACCATCACCCATTGAAATGGAATCAATACCGG
>CAZLGI010000052.1:8398-9280 GCA_964558995.1 uncultured Carnobacteriaceae bacterium
CTCCCGCATCTCCTCTAAATGCTTCGCCAGCACTGCGCCGATGAAGAAAAAGATGAAGTAGTAATTCGTTCGGTGCAGGCTTGGTGCACCGACCAACAACACATTTAACACACTATTCGCGGCCACCGTTCCAGCCACTACCCATCGCGTTGAGTACCGTCCCAGCAGTACCCCCACAAAAGGCATCAATAAGGACACTCGCCATTCTTGTACGATGCTCCAAAAAGCCCCTGCTGTGACAGCATAATTCGAATCCCACAACAGAAATTGACCTATCGTTTCCGTTACACTTGGGAAACTTGACCACTTCACATTAAAGCCACCACTCAAATCGATGACTTCTTTCAATCCACCGAAGATTCCAATAAACACTAGAGTCACTACCAAAACCAGCCAGTAGGGCAACACCAACCGACTAAACCTTTTTTTGAAAAAAGACAGATAATCTAAGTCGCGGCCTTCAATATATGGCTTAGCAACAACAAAGCCGCCGATAATATAAAACAAAATGACGGCTTCATTCCCGCTCCAGAGTAACTTGAGGGGAGTGACCGTCAGTGCTTTCCAGCCGATTGTTGGAAAGTCATATGAATAGTTTGCGGCATGACCGATTTTTGTCCAGGTGATCACGTGAAAAATCATCACAATTACCGCAGCTAAACCGCGCATCCCGTCGAACGCCTTGATGCGCTTCGCTTTTTTTGTAACCATACTACATCTTCCCTTCGTAGGACACATGTTACAAGGGAAGAGCACCTAATAGCAAACGAAAACCCTGGCTGTTACAAAAAAGAAATATTATTACGCATCGAATATGAAGACTTTTTCCACTATGTAACCAACAAAAAAGAGGACGAAATCAACAAGAAGTTTGATCACCGT
>CAZLGI010000053.1:0-1095 GCA_964558995.1 uncultured Carnobacteriaceae bacterium
AATGTATCTACGCGCTTCCAACGCAGTATTCGTTGAAGTTGGTGGAACATCTACAGATATTAGTGTGATTAAAGACGGTAAACCAGCTGTTGACTACTCCATCATTGGAGGTCACCGTACATACGTAAACTCTCTAGACGTTCGCGTTACAGGGGTTGCAGGCGGTAGTATGGTTCGTGCGGACAACAATAGTATTGTTGACGTTGGACCTCGTAGTGCGCATATTGCGGACTTAGAATACGCAGCATTTACTGATCCTGCTTTGTTCGAAGGTGCAGAAATTTATTCAGTACAACCTACTGACAATGACCCATCTGACTACGTTGCAATTCGCTTGAACAACGGAAAATCTGTTGCAGTTACTCTAACATGTGCAGCAAACGCACTAGGCATTTTGGAAGACTCAGACTTTGCTCTAGGTAACCAAGAAGCGAGCCGTGCAGCTGTGAAATTGCTAGCTGACAAGATTGGTAAATCAATCGACGAAACAGCTACTGACATTTTAGACAAAGCAAGTAACAAAATTATCCCAGTTATCGATGACTTAATTGAAAAATACCAAATCGAACGTGACCAAGTTATTATGATTGGTGCAGGTGGTGGAGCAGGTCCGTTAGTTCGTCACACTGCAAAGTTGATGGACTTTACTTTCCAAATTCCTGAACATGCTGAAGTTATTTCTTCTATCGGAGTAGCCTTAGCGATGGTTCGTGAAATGGTTGAACGTACAGCACCTAACCCAACTGTTGAAGACATTGCTGCAATTAAAAAAGAAGCAAAAGACTTGGCAATTAAGAGTGGTGCGGTAGAAGATACAATTGAAGTTTATGTTGAAATCGATGACCAATCACAAAAACTTTCTGCAATCGCTCTAGGTTCAACAGAAGTTCGTACAACAGACTTAGATAACGATATTGATGAAGAAGGCGCTAAAGAGATTGCTAAAGGAACAATTAAGAACCTTACTAGCGAACTTAAAGTCGATTACTCGAACGGAAAAATGTTCAGTATTTCCCATCAAGTAGGAGAACAACACAACTTGAGAATTATCGACAAACAAGGCTTTGTAAAAGTTCAAAGAGGTCATGGTGGCGG
>CAZLGI010000053.1:1105-9232 GCA_964558995.1 uncultured Carnobacteriaceae bacterium
TTCACAAACTACTCTAGTGAAATCCGTATTAATCCGGATATCTTCATTATCGATGGAGTACGTCTACTTGATTACTCTGGTTTGACGAGTTCAGAACAAGTAATCGGATTAGCTAATGCAGAGCTTGCAGATTACGATGCTGATCATGAGTTGTATATTGTCGCAACGAAGAACGGATTTATGTAACATGTCTTTACAGGAATTGATGAATAAACCGGACTATGAATGGTACAAAGATTTATTTTCTAAGTCCCAACAAGAAAAACTTTCAGCTGAGGAAATGGATGATATTATTAAGAAGTCTATTGCCTCTGCGGAAGATGTATATGAGCAATTCAGTTCAGATTTAGAATTAATTGGAATTGAAAGCTTAATCGAACGTTATGGTACAGAAATATCTTTTAATGATATGAATGAATCCAACACAGTAATCGCAATGTATGACCAAAAGGATAATCTTTTGATTATTTTTAATCATTCTATTACTGAATTGCACAATCAAATAAAAAAGCAAAATTTAGAAGATTCGATTGACAAGGATTTATTACAAAATCTTATTCTTTCGCATGAGTTGTATCACATCATTGAAATGAATGAAAAAGATATTTATACGTATTCTGAGTTTTATAGCTATAAGGTTTTAGGATTCAAAAGAAAGAAACGTTTGGATGTAGCTGGCGAGATTGGCGCATTTCATTTTTCTAAATTGGTGAACGAAATTAACTTTTCACCTTGTATCATCGGAGCCTTATATCAGGAACCGACAGAATAACAAACAAATTGGAGGAGCTGGGATTTTTCATCCTGCCTCCTTTTTGTTTTAAAGGGGGAATTATGTGAGTATTGTTAAATTTCAACGAAATCGCGTAAGACGAAACTATTTAGGTGGTAAAGGCATTGATTTATTACAGGGGAGTTCTCATGCTGAGGATTCAGATCGGCCTGAAGAATGGATTGCCTCTATGATTACTGCCAACAATCAAGGACTCGTTCCAATTGAAGGAGAGGGGTTGTCTATTATAGGAGTCAACCAGTCTTTTGTAGACTTGATTAAAGAGGATCCCACTAAGTATCTAGGTGAGAAACACTATGAGCAATATGGTTTGAATTTAGGCTTTTTGATGAAACTATTGGATTCCTCGATGAGACTTCATACGCAAGCGCATCCCACCCGAGAGTTTGCTAAGACCTATATGGATTCGGAATGGGGAAAATTTGAAGCCTATTATATTTTATCAATTCGTGATGCCGAAGAAGGCTATATCCGCTTAGGTTTCCAAAACGCACCTAGCAAAAAAGAGTGGAAAGATATTATTGAGAAGCAAGATTTAGCTCGTATGAATGAGTGCTTTAAAGAAATTCCAATTAAACCAGGAGATGTCGTTTATATTCCGGGCGGTGTGCCACATGCCATCGGAGAAAATGTTCTAATGATAGAAATTATGGAACCATCTGACTTAGTGATACGTTGTGAATTCGAACGAGAAGGTATAGTTGTTCCTAAAGACGCACGTTATATGGGGAAAAATTTAACATTCTGTATAGATGTGTTTGATTATACTGAGTACTCGGTTGAGCAAGTTAAAGATACATTCTTCCTTAATCCTGAAGTAGTCGTGGAAGAAGACCATTTTATTGCTAAGCGACTTGTCCCCGCAACAATAGCGCCATCCTTTGAAGTCTATTCAGTTAAGACTAAAGGAGAAAAAGAATTAAATCTATCAGATGAACGTTTTTGGGTAGGGGTCTGTGTATCTGGAAGCATTCAGTTACGGACAGAAGACTGTGTAGAAGTAGTTAAAGAAGGCGATTCATTTTTTATTTCGTCCTCAGTTCAGCAAGTTATATTTGAGTCTAATGATGAAGACTTTTCGGAACTTTGTTTGGTTTCAAATGTAGTGTGAAGAGGTATAAAAGTTTGTACAACCAAAAAGAGAAGTCAAATAATAACGAATTTCTACCTAAATTAAAAAAGTCAAAAATAATGAATCGACTCCTTTTGGAAAGTATAAAAGGAGTCGATTCATTTTAAATTTTATCAGGTCTAGTCAATTTAACCGATTGCGAAATTCTGTAGGAGTTACACCAATGTACTTTCGAAATTGATGACTAAAATATTTTGGATCATTAAAACCAAGTTTATAAGCAACTTCTGCTATTCGTACATTGGAATCTTGTAATAATTCGATTGATTTTTTCATTCGCACTAACGTAATATATTCCAACACAGTGTAGCCGGTATTTTTTTTGAATGACCTACTTAAATGACCATCACTGACTTGTAAATATTCACTAAGTTCACTAATAGATAGTTCTCTATGAATGTTTTCTTCAATATAATGAGTGAGTTTGGTAACATTATCTTCTTGTAAAGCAAAGTTATAATTTTGAAAATATTTTTCGAAGAGCATGTAAGGACTCTCATTCATCTCACTTATCTTAGAAATTAATTTTTCTTGATCCTTACTTTTACTAATACGATTTTGAACTCTTATCATGCATTTTTCTAGTTCATCCTCGTCAATAGGTTTTAGGAGGAAGTCCATAACACCAAGGCGAATTGCTCTTTGAGCATATTCGAATTCACTATAGCCAGAGACAATAATAAATTCTGTTTTTACATTTTTTTGTTTTAGTTCTTGAATCATTTGAAGGCCGTCCATCCCCGGCATTCGGATATCAGTAATCACAATATCAGGTTTAACATCTAAAATAACTTTTTTCCCCTCAATGCCATGAGAGGCTTCACCAACAACCATTGCATTCATATCTTCCCATTTTATCGTAAGAATTAGACCTTTTCTGACAATATTTTCATTTTCAATAATGACAATTTTATACATTACTTATCTATCTCCTTACAAGGGATTTTTATCATAACGCTTGTTCCACCAGTATTTAAGATAGTCATGCGAAAATCTTTTCCATAATAATAGCTTAGTCGCTCATAAATGTTTTTCAGACCAATTCCATTTCCTTTTGTATGTGGCTTTTGAATATTATTATCTGAATTTAAAAATTCAAAGAAGTTTGAATCAATTCCGATACCATTATCTTCTACTGTAATAAAGATATAACCATCATGAAGTGTTAATGAAAGGAAAATTTTTCCTTTCCCATTAATTTCTTCAATGCCATGTTCAATAGCATTCTCTACTAAAGGTTGGATAATTAAACGAGGGATTATGCAATGTCGAGCATCATCATCTACATGTATTTCGTACTCTAAGTTCTCTTCGTAACGATAGGATTGAATTTTTAAATAACTTTCAATCAATGAAATACTCTCTGTAACAGATTCTACTTCTTTTTCAGTAGCGATATTGCTTCTTAAAAGCGTTGCTAAACTGGTGACCATCTCCGCAATACTATCCACATGGTTGAGTTTGGCCATAAATTTAATCGAATTTAAAACGTTATAGAGAAAGTGCGGTCTCATTTGAGATTGTAAAGCTTTTATTTCAGCGGCTCTTAAGGCTATTTGTTTTTCTTCATTTTCTTTTACTAACGAACGAATATTTTTCATCATATTATCAAATTGATTTGCTATAGCTGACATCTCATTGTTGGATGAGACTTGAAAAGTTGCATGTAAATCGCCTCTTTCTACTCGTCCCATATTTTTTATTATAATATCAATCGGACGATAGAGGGAGAGCGCGAGAAAATAAGAAAAAATAATGGAAAAGATTAAAAGTAAAATGATAATTACCCATAAGGACTGAAGAATTTTACTCGCTAAATTTTGGAAGGGTTCAAACGGGACAACGGCAAATATTTGTAAATCATAATCTGGAATCCATTGTTTTAAAAAGAGCTCTCTCTCGTCGTGTTTTTCTTGCGTTCCAGATGCGTTTTTTTGAAAATTAGTTTGCATCGATTCAGGTAAGAACACATTGTTTTGAAATACATTGCGACTATCAAAAAAAGAAAAGAAATTAGCGTCACTAAGAATTAAATCAATATTATAAGAAATAGAACTTGAACGATAAATCTCGCTTAACGTAGTATGAGGAAAATCAATAATAATATACCCAATAAGGTTAGCGTCATGATGGACCGGCACACCTAGGGAAAGGGCAGTATCTATAGAATGATTTAGTGTAGATTGTGGTACATATGTAACAACACCACTTTCATGAGTTGATTGTTGTATTTCTCTGAAGATTCCCCATTCTACTGACGTCCAAGTATATTGTTCGGCAATGTCTGTATTAGTTGATGCTGCGATAACGTGATCCAGCGTTAAAACAGTCACATCTGCACGATATCTTCTTTGAGCTAAACTAAAGTAAAGTGAATTATAAACCTCGTCGGTTACTCCAGTTTCCGGCTTCTCAAGCAACTCTATAAAGCTCTTCTTTTGGACCCATATTTTAGCATCTCTTTCGTATTCTGCTAATAAAGAGTGAAGACGTGTCCCGAATTCGGATTGAATATTTTGGGCTTCATTATAAGCAATCTGATAGTTATCTTCTTTCATTTTTTGATAAATAACGAGTGTAAGTAAAAGGATAGAAAAAAGACTGCTTAAGAAAATAAAAAAAAAGGTTTTGAACAAAAACTTTCGTTTCATCGTTTATCATCCTCCTTGATATTTCTCGACTCTAGGAGGATTTGCTTCCATTTTTCACGATTTTCAACTGCATGTTCAGAAGCCCAATTATAGTCATAATCGATAATGTTGATTTGGTTTAAATCATGCATAAAATGAGGCAATAAAATATCTAGTCGTGCAGGGCGACGATAAAAGTGATTGGCAACTAATTGTTGTGTCTCTCCGCTCAGAACAAAGTCAATAAACATCTGAGCATTTTCAACATGATGAGCATCTTTAAAGATGGAAATACCAGAGGAGCGAGCTGAGGTTCCTTCCTTGGGATAAATAAAGTCAATATTCTCTCCCTGTTCCATATATTCGTAGGCGTAGCTTTCCATGGTAATACCCAACATATACTCGCCGTCACTTACTTTACGCGGAATATCTTGCGAACTTGATAAAATATTCCCATCTAAATTGTTCGCGAAAATCTGTATAACATCCCAGGTTTGTTCATTTTGTCCAAAAATACTTAGCATAGTAACCAACTGAGTATAAGCTGAGCCACTAATAGAGGGATCAGCCATTGCAATCTCACCTTTGAACTTGGGGTTTAATAAATCTACCCACGACTCTGGAATATCATGTGGACTAACAGTTTGAGTATTATAAATAATAACCATAGGAATGATAGAATCATCTAACCATTTTTTTTCTTTCGACCCATAGCTAGTAATAACATTGGGAAGGTGAGGTGATTCGTATGATAGTAATAAATGATTCCTTGTTTCTAATGTATCTGCCCCCACGCCAATTATAATGTCAGCTGGTAATTTTACTCTATTTTCCTCTGCTAAGTTAACAATCTGATTTCCACCTCCCGTTATTACTCGGACTTTCAACTGTGTTCTTTCTTGAAATTCCTTGACGTAGAAATTAGTCAACTCAATTGAGTGTCCGGAGTAAACAATAAGATCCGCTTCTGATTCATCTATAGGCGTTTCCTCAGTAGAACAAGCAAATAGGAAAAATAAAAGAGGGAGAACAAGAGATAACTTTTTCAAAAAACGCATACAGCTACCTCCTTCGATTAATTATGAGAGCGCTTATGTTTAGTTACGTTTAGAGAATACTCTTCGACTAAATCAACTTTAACTGAAAAATCATTTTTGTTCAAGATACCGCTTAGATAAATCCTTTCAAGTCAGAATCATCGACTCTTTATCAGAATTGTGACATTGGAAAGGTTTTATATTCCTTCTATAATAGGTTTGTAAGCGCATTACAATGTGGCGTCAAAAATATTAAGGAGGAACTAGATTGGAGAATACAAAAGGAAATCAAAATGGAAATTATTCCCGAAAGAGAGCATTAAAGAACCGGTTAAAAAGTTTAGTAACCAATCCATATAATATTATGGTTCTTGTTTCAATAATTTTCATGGTGTATTTAATTGTAATTCCATTGTTGCAAATGATTTATCAGACATTTACATTATCAGCTGAGGATGCAATGCGGCTAGGTTCAGAAGAAGGAAAGTTTAGTCTGTACTACTGGCAGCGAGTATTAGCCAGCCCGATTTCAAGACAACTGTTATATGAACCATTAAAGAATTCATTAGTTATAGCACTGTCAACATCATTCTTTGCAATTTTAATAGGTTCATTGATGGCTTGGTTAATGGTGCGAAGTGATCTACCTTTCAAAAAATTCTTTTCTTTCGCATTGATTATCCCTTATATGTTGCCATCTTGGAGTAAAGCAATGGCCTGGTTAACAATCTTTAAAAATGACCGTATTGGCGGTGCTGGAGGGCTGTTGAGTTTCTTCGGAGTCCAAACGCCAAATTGGTTGGCTTATGGACCAGTCGCCATCATTTCGGTATTGGTGATTCACTATTATGCATATGCTTATCTGCTCGTATCAGGAGCATTATCTTCAGTTAACTCTGAATTAGAAGAAATGGGTGAGATTTTGGGGGCTAATAAGGCAACAATTTTACGTAAAATTACCTTACCCTTAGTATTACCCGCGATTCTATCTGCCGTTATATTAACCTTTTCGAAAACAATGGGGACATTCGGTGTGCCTTCTATTTTAGGGATGAAAATTGGCTACTATACTGTATCAACGAGTATGTATAGCTCAATAAATAACGGACAAAACACTGTTGGTTTCGTTATTTCATTAGTCTTAATTGCAATTGCTGCAATCACAGTCTTTATTAACCAGAAAGCAATCGGTTCTCGCAAGTCATATAGCACAATAGGTGGTAAAGGAGGCAGAAGCAATCCTATTCGATTAGGAAAATGGCGCACACCTATTACTGTACTCTTGTTCGTATTTGTAGCTCTAGCTGTTGTCTTCCCTGTGTTAATTTTGTTATATCAATCATTGATGTTAGAGTCTGGAAACTTCAGTTTGAGCAACTTAACCCTTCATTATTGGACAGGTGGCTCAGTTGCCACGATTGACCAAGGAGAGCCAGGGATTTTCCAAAATCAACAATTCATTCGTTTTGTATGGAACTCCGTTAAATTAGTCGTTTTAACATCAGTGTTTGCAACCATAATTGGTCAAATCATTGGTTACATCAACTCTCGAGGACGGAACTTGCTGTCAGGTAAGTTTGTGGAGCAATTAGTTTTCCTACCATACTTAATCCCTTCTATTGCATTTGGTGCAATGTATCTATCGTTATTTGCTACCTCGAAAACAATCGATATCGGAAGTTACCGATTTACGTTAGTTCCCGGCTTGTATGGTAGCTTTGCCCTGATTGTCTTAATAGCAGTCGTGAAATATTTGCCTTTTGCAGCAAGAGCAGGTACGTCGAACATGTTGCAAATCAGTACTGAGTTGGAAGAAGCGGCTCAGATCGAAAAAGCCAGCTTTTTTAAACGCTTATTCCGAATAATTTTACCACTTTCAAAGGGTGGACTTGTTAGCGGATTTATGTTGGTATTTATCAGTATTATGAAAGAATTAGACTTGCTGGTCATCTTGATGACCCCTTCGCAACAGACGTTACCATATATGGCGTATGGATATTCGTCTGAGAACTTCTTGCAGCTTTCCAGTGCTGTAACAATTGTTATGTTTGTTATGGTGTTCTTCGTATACTGGATTACTTATAAATTTACTGATGCTGATATTTCAAAAGGAATGTAACTAACTACTTAAATGAAGGAGAAAAAAGATGGGTAAAATAGACTTAAGACAAATTAACAAATATTACGGTGACAACCATGTATTGAAAGATATTAATTTAGAGATCGAAGATGGTGAATTTATGACTTTGCTCGGACCTTCTGGTTGTGGTAAAACAACAACATTGCGTGTGATTGCTGGTCTTGAAAAGCCGCAAGAAGGCGTAATGTTAATGGATGAAAATGAGATTATTAATGCTAAGGAATCATTCTATCAAGATCCAGGTAAACGAGGACTGAATTTAGTGTTTCAATCCTATGCTCTTTGGCCTCATATGACTGTTTTTGAGAATGTAGCCTTTGGATTAGGAGTTGCTAAAGTAGCGAAAGATGAAATCAAAGAGCGGGTTATGATGGCGCTAAAACGGATGCGAATCG
>CAZLGI010000054.1:0-8131 GCA_964558995.1 uncultured Carnobacteriaceae bacterium
AGCTAAAAACTCTATCAACTTGAACGAACTCGCTTCCTCGTATAATGAGTCCCCGCCACACCAATCATAGACATTATCTATGGTAATCAAGACAGCCGGCGCCACTTTCCGCAGATTGCATGACGTGATTCAAACGCAACTAACTTTCAAAGTGGCTATCTGGTAACAGATTGGGCCCACCTTAAATAACCGTTCTCTCACCAGAGTGGAGACGGTTATTTGCTTTTAGGGAGGATGCAATGACGGTAAATGAATTAATTATTTACCTCCTACTCGATACTTCAAACGCTGACCAAACTGACGGTAATCAATGCTTCTCATCTCACACCAGTCCATAATGTCACGGTGGAAAATCAAATCTGTTTCATGTAATTCACTGACAGATTTCTTACCAAGTAAAGTCATAATCGAAATGATTTTTTCTTTCCAATGATTAATGGTTTCAATCGTTTTCTCAGGCCCTAAATCTAATACCATTTGTAGGAACTGGCCGGATAGACCAACTGCTTCAGCACCTAAACTTAGAGCTTTTACAATATCAAAAGGTGTCTTGATGCCACCAGATGCTAAAAGATGCACATCATCAGCAACTTCATTAGCTTCGATTAAAGAAAGGACTGTCGATTGTCCCCAATTCTCTAAATCATCATAAGAGAAAGTGGTTCTGCGGGCATTTTCAATCGCTGCAAAATTCGTACCGCCACGACCTGAGACGTCAATCCATTGGACGCCAACATTTTTCAATTGCATAATCGTTTCGCGACTCATTCCAAAACCGACCTCTTTAACCATCACTGGAACATCTAAGTTTGCCACAATATCTTCAATCTGTGCTAACCACATAGAGAAATCACGATCTCCTTCAGGCATGACTAATTCTTGCGCTGTATTTAAGTGGATTTGCAGACCGTTTGCGCCCAGTATGTCTACTGCACGTTTGGCATTTTCTAATGAATGGTGAGCTCCTAAATTCGCCAATACAATGCCGTTAGGATTTTCCTCTCGGATGATGGTAAAACTATCAGTTAGGCTAGGGTCTTTCAGGGCAGCGCTGACCGAACCAGACGCCATAATTAAGCCACATGCTGCAGCAACTTCTGCCAGCTGGCCATTAATGTGCTTCGTTTTTTCACTGCCACCTGTCATCCCATTGATGTAAAAAGGAACATCGGTTTTGTAACCTAATAAATTTGTTTCTAATGACACATCTGCTGTTTTAATTTGAGACAAGGAATGATGGACAAAGCGGATTTTTTGGAAATCCGACTGACTTTCTGCCTTGTACTGTTCAACTGCTAAATCAACATGTTCATCTTTACGATTCGAATCAATACTCATAACTTACCTCTCAATCTTCTTGATAGACGCCCAGGTCAAGGTGTTGGATGCCGGCTTTTTTCCATTCATTCAGAAGAGGTCGCAAATCTTGCTCAGCATCGATTAAAACAATCCCACAATCGCCGCCACCTGCGCCGGAGGTTTTTGAAGCTCCGCCATAGTTTTCAGCAATTTTAATTAATTTGGTTAATAGTTTTGTTTCAATCAAAACACCAGTATTACCTGCTAAATCACTTAGTAACTGACGATTCTTACGAATACCATTTTTAACCCCTGCTAAATCATTTTCTTCCAGTGCCTGAATAAACAATTTCACACAAGACTTACTTTTTCTTAAAAAGGTAGAAAAATACTTATTAACATCTTGTTTGCTGTCGTTCACTTTATCAACTAAAAGAGTAGTCGACGCCGGTGAACCAGTCCAGCCAATTAACAGCTTCAACTGTTTCACAGGATTCAAACGACGAATCATTAAGTCTGGCCAAGCCATTTGAACAAGCTCAGTAATTGAATGTTTTTCTTTTTCTGCTCTTACCCAATCTCGGTCGAAACAGCTATAAGCAATCCAGCCTGTGTAAGAACTTGCTGCGATATCGCCAAAAGATCCGTTACTTTTAACCGATAAGTGGGCGAGGGAAGCTAACTTATAAACAAGTTCTGGATTTTGTTCGAGTTCATAAAATTTCAATAGGGCTTTTATCGTTGCGACCGTAACCGCACCACTCGAGCCTAGGCCATATTTTTTACCTCTCGCGTTATCGAGTTCACTTTCAACTGATAAATGGAAGTACTCTAAATGTTTATCTTGTTCTTTAATGTATGTTTCCGTTACTTTAACGGCTTGTGTAATGTAGACGAAGGGATTTTCACGTTCGTCAATAAACAACTTACCATTTTGTCTTGTCCAAGGAATTGGCAGACCACCATTGAGTGACGAATGAATAGACCCTGCATCTTCTGCGTGTTCTAAAGACACAGTAATAAATTGATCCACAGCCACTAAGACAGCTGGATGTCCATTCGTTACCACTGCGTATTCACCTGCGATGAATAATTTACCTGGTGCACTTGCTTGTATCACGTTCCTCTTCCTCTCTATTCAACTGACCAATCATACTCGCGCGCTTCTTCAAGCGTTAATTCACGAATCCCTTTTCCAGGACCTGTCACAATTAATTGTTCTTCTTGGAAATAAGGGTTTAGTTTTTCTTTTATAAGCTCCGCTTGTGTCAAACGACATAGAATTTTGACGTTTGGACCGGCATCCATTGTAACATAGCAAGGAATGCCTTGTTCTCTTAATTCTTGTACACAACGAATCGCAGTCATCGTTGCCGGTTCAAAATAAGAAAGCGGCGGATTCGCACCTAACATCGAACCATGCATTTTCATTGCGCTGTGCTCAGTTATTTCGCCGATTTTTTCAAAGTCTTTTTTATGAATGGCTGACTTGATAGCGAGCAAATCTGTCTCCGCAGTTTCAACCCAGGCTGGGTAAAAAGGGGAAGTTTCGACGGTTTGCTTCATGCCAACCCGACTGGAAACTTTTTTAGCTTCGCGGTTAACAGCGACAATCACCATACCAATATCCCACTTCGCATCGTCAACTGGAATCGCAAAGGAATCATCTGAAGACGTTCCTTTATTCCATTCGACAAAGCCACCATAAATACTTCTCGTGGCACTGCCACTTCCACGTCTAGCAAAGGTGGATAGGATTTGTGGGTCTAAATTCAAGCCTGTTGCTAAATTCGCCGCACCAGCTAAAGCCGCAAAGGCTGAAGCAGATGAAGCTAAACCAGCAGCAGTAGGAACATGATTAATACTTTTTACAAGTGCACGTGTGTTAATGTTAGCTTCGCTGCGAAATAAATCTAGAAACTTTGAAATCTTTTCAGTTTCCTTTGAATCTTGTTTTTTCTCATCTAAATAAAATTCGTCTTCTTTTAATAGTTCATCAAAATGAACAAAGGTATCTGTGTAAAGTTTATCTAACGTCAACGACAAACTACTATTCATTGGTAGAAATTCTTGTTCATCACGCTTGCCCCAATATTTAATTAAGGCGATATTTGTATGCGCTCGAATGGCAGCTTTTTGCACTAGTTTTCCTCCTGTCTGAAATGTGTGACCCATGTGTTGATCGCACCAGCTTCAAGAAGGGCGGTTCGAACACGTTCAGCATCTTCTTTGGTTTTGGTCAAGGCGATCATACAGCCGCCGCGTCCGCCACCTGTTAGTTTTGCTCCAAGAGCACCAAATTGTCTTGCCGTACTAACTAATTGATTTAATTCCTCGCTTGATACACCTAAAGCAGTCAAAATATCATGCGCTTGATCCATCGCCGCGCCTAATTTACTTGGTTCATTATGCTCAAGGTTCGTCTTCGCTTGCTCCGCCAACTTACCTAGAGCGCGAATTTGTTTCAACGTTTCTTTTGATTCACCATTATTAATTCGATCAGCTATACTTTGTACCGCGTCTTTCGTTTGACCTGTTTTACCAGTATCTCCAACGACTAAGTAAGCATCCATTTTTAAGTTAAAAGGAATAAAAGGCTGTCCTTTACGGAAAAAAACCGGAGAGTCACCACTCGTTGTGACAGCATCCAAACCACTTGGATTTCCATGTGCCACTTTTTCAGAAATATCCACCAATTCAAGTAATTGGTTATGAGTTAAGTCTTTGCTAAAATAGTGGTAAATTGCACGTGTGACCGCAACAGCAACTGCCGCACTAGATCCCATCCCTCGTTCAGGAGGAATGCTGCTGTCAATTGTAACCATTAATTTTTCGTGAGGCTTACCTAGTGAGGTTAAAGCCGTTTCAATCGCTGTTCTTAAACTTTGTAACACTTCTGGCATCTCATTCGCAATACCATGATAATACGAACAGTCAATCAAAAGGGCACCTTTTGTTCCTTTTACACTTGCTGTCATTTCAACAGCAGGAAAAGGTAGAGCAATCGATGGTTCCCCATAAACGACCGCGTGCTCTCCCATTAAAATGATTTTCCCATGCGACTTACCTTGCGCAATTTTATTTTCCATCGTCATCTTCCTCTAAACATGTTTTTCATTATCTTGCAAACCACGACATAATAAATGGTGCCGCATATAAACTCATAAATTGAATCCCGTAATTCATGCCAAGACGGTTTAGTGAACCTGCCACAAAACCAATTAATAAGACACCAAAGACATTCAACAAGCCTGCATCCATAAAGGAAAGCAATAAGACTAAGGCAATAAACAAACCAAGAATCGCTTCATGTGGGATTTTTGTTAGCACAAAAGTTGTAATATTTGTTGCATAACGAATCGCTAAAAAGTAAACGAGACTAATCGCAATCGTAGCTCCTAATAAAATAGCAAGCGTAAATTCACCATTTGTCAAAGCGTGGTGAATATTATTGTCCATCGTAAATACCGGCGGAGCAGTAAATAATGCCCCCCCAGGACCAATTGCAGCTGGAGAAAGGGGAATGCCTAACGCCATAACTGAAATAATAATACCTGATAGATAGGTTGATTGAGCTAACGCACTCATGGTCACAATTTGTGAACTCGCACGTTTCAATGGATGCTTAATTCGTTTCCCAACTAATTCACCAAACAAAATAATAATCCCAACTGGACTGAGTACGAAAATAAAAGTCGATAAGAAACTTGAAATCATCGCGCCAATCGACTCTTCTTTACTCGCAATTTTGAAAGGATTCATCGTTTCGCGTTCTTTACTAACTGAAGGAATAATCGTTTCGGCTAAATGCTCCGTTTCCGCCTTTGCTCGGGTTTCCTTTTTCAAAAAAGAAAGCAAACTAATTAATAAAGGGCCAACCGTAATTCCTAAGAAGAAGGAAGTTGTAATGTTTTGGTCAGCTGGAACAATATTCAAGCCCCAATAAAGTGAACGCAAACTTTGGAACAGCATAGCCAAAGGAAGAATCATCAATAGAGAAACTAATTTTGCTTGAGACATTAGTGATAGGAAAATCGCCCCAATCACAAATAACCAGCCTGAATATAATTTGATCGTTTCAGCGTAAGGTGCAATTAAGTTCGCGATTAACAAACTAGTAGGGACTGAAATGAGCACCCCAATCAAAGCACCCACTGCCGCTTTTTTTATATTTTGATGCGTTAGACCAGCTTTTTTTGTCGTCATCGCATGTCCAATCATAGGTGTGGATAAAACCCCACCTGGAAGGCCAACAACTAAAGTCGGCATGGCATTCATTAAGTTCAAGGCAACAACTGCGGAAATAAAGAAAGTCAGAACAATCATTGGATGAGCGCCTGATAAAACGACTGCCAAGGTGATTGGCATCAAAACGGCTGTCTCATCTGTTCCAGGAATAAAACCAATTAATGTATATAATAATGTACTGCCTAAACCAGCCAGAATCATCTGAAATAACAATCCAAAATCCACTGCTTCTCCTCCATTCAACTACTCGTGATCACTTTTCTTAATCAACCGTTTTGGTTTAATGAAAAGTGTATTTAATAATAGTGCCAAAATCGCGCCACCTAAGCCAAAAAATAATTGTTTCGTCGTGTCGCCACTTGGTGCTAAAAAGTATCCAATCATTGTTAGTAAACCAGAGAGGCCGATTGCTTGAATTAAATCTTTTAAGTTAATCAAATCGCCCCAGAGCTCTAGGTACTTCTTTTTATCCATACTATTCACCACATTCCTATTATTCTGCTTCTTAATTCTAACTAAGCAAACCCGCAAAGTAAATTAAACACAGACATATTTAAGAAAACTTTATTACAATTTCATTTTTTGATAGTTTATCCATAGGGTATTATGATACAATTACAAAATATGTGGGTAAAGTGTTTAAGATGAAAGGGTTCAAATAATGATGGATAACCGTAACTACTACAAAATTGACCGAGATGAGTGGAAAAACTTCCATGAAGAGTCAATTCCTCTCTTATCAGAGGAGAAGCTTCTTAGCTTAATATCGCTAAACGATAAATTATCTTTAGCAGACGTGAAGGATATTTATGTCCCTCTTATTGAAATTATTGATTTATATCGAAAAAATTATAGTAACTTAAGACGAGCAAAAAGTCGCTTCCTAGAGCACTCCTATGAGCCAGCACCACTTATTATCGGCGTTTCCGGAAGTGTGGCAGTGGGCAAGAGTACAACAGCTCGTGTTTTACGAAATTTATTAGATAAGTTTTATACAGATAAAAAAATTGAAATGATTACGACAGATGGATTCTTATATCCAAACAAAGAATTAATTGGTCGAGGCATATTAAATCGAAAAGGCTTCCCTGAAAGTTATGACATGGAGAGGTTAATTCAATTCCTTTTAGATGTAAAAACTGGAAAACCAAACGTAAAATTCCCAGTATATTCTCATCGTATTTATGATATCGTATCAGGTGAATTTGACGAAGTAAATCAACCTGATATCCTTATAGTAGAAGGAATAAATGTGTTACAATTACCAAGTAATCAAACCATTTACATTAGTGATTTCTTTGATTACTCTATTTATGTGGATGCAGAAGTTGAGAACATTGAGAAATGGTATATCGAACGATTTGAGATGCTGATGGATATGGCAGAAGACCAGCCAGATAACTACTATTATGAATATGCTATTGGAGACCGCGACGACGCCATAAAGATGGCAAGAGGCGTTTGGAAGTCCGTTAACTTGAAGAACTTAGAAGAGTATATCGCTCCCACAATGACCCGTGCAGATCTTATTATTCATAAGTCAGATAATCATTATATCGATCATCTTCATATTAAGAAGTACTAAAATTGGAGGCTTAAAGAAATGAAAAATGAAATTGAATCAATGGACAAAATAATCGTATTAGATTTCGGTAGCCAATATAACCAACTACTAGCTAGAAAAGTTCGCGAATTCGGGGTTTACTCAGAAGTTCTCACTCACCGAACAACAGCTGAGCAAATCAGAAACATGACGAATGTTAAAGGGATTATTTTGTCAGGCGGATCTAAGAGCACCTATAGTGATGATGCTCTAGAACTTGATAAAGCGATCTACAAGTTAGGTATTCCGATTCTAGGTATCGGTTATGGTATGGATTTAATGATGTTACACCACGGCGGCAATCTGAAAAAAGCTAACGAACACGGTTATGCGAAAGATAAGGTTGAGATTTTGAACCTTGAAAACCCGTTGTTCAAAGGCCTAAAGCAAGCTGAAACATTCATGATGAGCCAAGGGGATCTAATTGTTGATATTCCGGCTAACTTTGACATTTTAGCAACAAACTCAAAATGTCCGGTTGCAGCAGCAGCCGACGATCAGAAAAAATTATACGGCATTCAATTCCACCCAGAAGCATTAGATGAAAATCCAAATGGTATCGAGGTACTACGTAATTTTGCCTATGATATTTGTGGTTGTGAAGAAGCATGGTCAATGGCTAAGTTTATTGACATCGAAATCGAAAAAATTCGTGAAACAGTAGGGGATAAGAAAGTTCTACTTGCTCTATCAGGCGGCGTCGATTCTTCAGTTGTAGGTGTCTTATTGCAAAAAGCAATTGGCGACCAATTAACTTGTATCTTCGTTGATCACGGCTTACTACGAAAAGGCGAAGCAGACCAAGTTATGGAAAGCTTAGTTGGTAAATTCGGATTAAATATTATTTTAGTTAATGAAAAAGAACGCTTCCTGTCCAAATTAACTGGCGTTAGCGATCCTGAAACAAAACGTAAAATCATTGGTAATGAATTCATCAACGTTTTCGATGATGAAGCAACGAAATTAAATGGCATTGAGTTT
>CAZLGI010000054.1:8141-9058 GCA_964558995.1 uncultured Carnobacteriaceae bacterium
AGAATCCAGTAAACTCGATGGGATTGATTTCCTAGCTCAAGGAACGATTTATTCAGATGTGATTGAAAGTGGAACTGAAACATCTAAAACAATCAAATCCCATCATAACGTTGGCGGCTTACCAGAAGATATGCAATTCAAGTTGATTGAGCCACTAAATACGTTATTTAAGGATGAAGTTCGTAAATTAGGAACTGAGTTAGGCATGCCAGATTCAATCGTTTGGCGTCAACCATTCCCAGGACCTGGTTTAGGAATCCGCGTATTAGGCGAAATTACCGAAGAAAAATTAGAAATCGTCCGTGAATCAGATGCAATTTTACGCGAAGAAATTGCGAATGCTGGCTTAGATCGTTCGATTTGGCAGTACTTCGCCGTACTACCAGGAATCCGTAGTGTTGGGATTAAAAATGGAGAACGTTCTTACGATTACACAGTAGGAATCCGCGCTGTTCATTCAACAGACGGCATGACTTCTGAATGGGCACGAATTCCTTATGAAGTACTAGAAGTTATTTCAAAACGAATTGTTACAGAAGTAGAGAATGTAAACAGAATTGTTTATGACATTACAACTAAGCCACCATCAACGATTGAGTGGGAGTAAGAGAGAAGAGAGTCAAGAGCGACTTGTCTTGATTTAGATGGATTAAAGGGGATTTGGTTTGTTTAGACGAATCTTTAAGCAAATAGTTCCCTGCCGTTGTCCCTGCCGAAGTGGATTTTTTACCAAATATAAGGAATGAATTAGATAGGGAAAGGAGCTAAATCATGAGGGGTTTAGCTCTTTTTCTATATAGTGCTTATTTTAATCATAACGCTTGTTTGAGAATTGGATTAATGCTTATATAAAGTTAAGTATGCCTGAATTATTCATAACTTTTTAAAAACAGCATTTTAAAGTTGCTGGAATTCTA
>CAZLGI010000055.1:0-8865 GCA_964558995.1 uncultured Carnobacteriaceae bacterium
CTTATGGGGCAGTGAGCCCGGAAACTGCTAAGGAAATGGCAGTAGGTGTCCAAAAGGCAGCAGGTGCAGACATTGGTATTGCAACAACAGGTGTTGCAGGCCCAGGTGGTGGTAGTGAAACAAAACCAGTAGGTCTTGTGTATATTGGACTAGCTATAGGTGACCAAAGCTACACTCACAAACTCAATATTACTGGTAATAGGCGTAAAGTAAGATTTATGACAACCATGTGGACTTTTTACTATCTCCTTAAATATCTACAAAAAGAGGATAATAGGTAAAAGCTATTGCTTATCTAACTTGTTTCGTATATAATAGCAATCAGGAACATATGTTCGATAATAATATGAGGTGATAATAATGAACGAAAGTCGCAAAAAAGCACTAGATGGTGCAGTATCACAAATTGAAAAGGAATTTGGAAAAGGATCTATTATGAAACTTGGTGAATCCCAACATTCTAATGTATCTACCTTTCCATCAGGTTCTATTAGTTTAGATATAGCTTTAGGGGTAGGAGGTATTCCAAGAGGAAGAATCATTGAAGTATACGGACCAGAATCATCTGGTAAGACAACAGTCTCTCTTCACATGATTGCAGAAGTTCAAAAAGCCGGTGGAATAGCTGCTTTTATTGATGCTGAGCATGCCTTAGATCCAGCTTATGCTAAAAAACTAGGTGTAGATGTCGATGAATTATTACTATCACAACCAGATACAGGAGAACAAGGTTTAGAAATCGCGGATGCCTTAGTTTCTTCAGGTGCCATTGATATTATTGTCATTGACTCGGTAGCAGCATTAGTACCGCGTGCTGAAATTGAAGGGGACATGGGAGATTCACACATGGGTCTTCAAGCACGTTTAATGTCTCAAGCATTACGTAAATTATCCGGATCAATTAACAAAACAAAAACGATTGCTTTCTTCATTAACCAAGTACGTGAGAAAATTGGTGTGATGTTCGGTAACCCTGAAACAACTCCAGGGGGACGTGCGTTGAAATTCTATTCAACTGTTCGACTTGAAGTTCGTCGTGCTGAACAAATTAAGGACGGTACGAATATTATTGGTAACCGTACTAAAATTAAAATTGTAAAAAATAAAGTTGCACCGCCATTTAAAGTCGCTGAAGTAGATATTATGTATGGACAAGGTATTTCTATTGTCGGCGAGATTGTTGATTTGGCTTCGGAAGAAGATATCATCAACAAGAGTGGATCCTGGTATTCATATAAAGATACACGTATTGGTCAAGGCCGAGAGAATGCAAAACAATTTTTATTGGATAATCCAGAGATGCGTGCAGAAGTTGAAGGTAAACTTCGTACGCAATATGGAATTGGTGACCCACTTCCAGAAGATGAAGCAGCAGTTGTTGTTGCGGAAGAAACAGAATAGAAATTTAACTACAACAAAAATCTCACTAGAGAAGAACTCTGGTGGGATTTTTGTTGTTCTTGTAGTCTCCGATCTTGGAGGATTCAAACTCCTCGTATGTCATTCTAACGGTCCATCTTTTCAATTTTTTTCATTAGAAAAGAAAAGAGTCATGTTAATATTGAAGCGTTCACATCTTGTACATGACTTTTAGGAAGTTTTAGTGCAAAATAGGGTTTTGCCTATTAGTGTAGCAGTGGTAAGGATGGTAACGCTTTTTGTGAAAACTGCGTGATTGATAGGGTATTATGGTTTTTCTCTAGAAGATTAGAATTTGATGATGAGTTAAATTATAATTTGATTGACAGTCTAGCTGACAAAGTTTAGAATAAGTGTATGTGTTTGTGACATTTACACATATATTTGAAAATTTTAATTTTTAACGACAAACTAAATAGATACGGGGGTGAAATTATGGATTGGATTACCATCATTGCCTTCGCTATCATAGCTTTAATTGTTGGTGTCGTTATCGGATATTACTATCGAAAATCGAATCATGAAAATGAACTAGCAGGAGCAAGAAATTCAGCAGCAGCCATTTTGGAAGATGCGAAAAGAGACGCAGAAACCCTTAAAAAAGAGGCACTGTTAGAGGCGAAGGATGAGAGTCATAATTATCGTAGTCAAATCGAAGATGAAATTCGAGAGAGACGTAATGAGGTTCTCAAGCAAGAAAATCGAGTCATCCAAAAAGAAGAAAATTTGGAGCGAAAAGATAACAATTTATCCAAACGTGAAAGAGTCATTGAGCAAAAAGAAGAAAGCTTAGTAAATAGAAACCTAAAGCTGGATACACGAGAAAATCGAATTCAAGAACTGGTTGAAGAACAACAAGTAGAACTAGAACGAGTTGCGAAATTATCACACGATGATGCTAAAGCGATTATAATTAAGGAAACAGAGGAACAATTAGTATATGAACGTGCTGTAATGGTGAAAGAATCTGAACAAAAAGCAACAGAAGAGGCGGAAAGAAAAGCTAAGAGTATTATCTTACAAGCAATTCAACGCAGCTCTGCTGACATGGTTTCAGAAGCAACGGTGTCGGTTATTACATTACCTAACGACGATATGAAAGGTAGAATTATCGGTCGTGAAGGACGAAATATTCGTACATTGGAAACATTAACAGGAATCGATTTAATTATCGATGATACTCCTGAAGCAGTCGTACTAAGTGGCTTTGATCCAATACGTCGTGAAGTAGCTAAAATTGCATTAGAACGATTAATTCAAGATGGACGTATTCATCCAGCAAGAATTGAAGAGGCTGTTGATAAGGCCCGCAAGGAAATGGATGATCGTATACGTGAAAGAGGAGAACAAGCTACTTTTGAAGTAGGCATTCACTCATTACATCCTGATTTAATTAAAATTTTAGGTCGTATGTATTTCCGTACAAGTTACGGTCAAAATGTACTTAACCACAGTATTGAAGTTGCAAAACTCGCAGGTATCATGGCTGGTGAGCTAGGTGAAGATGTTACCTTAGCGAAAAGAGCTGGCTTACTCCATGACATCGGTAAGGCTCTGGATCATGAAATTGAAGGGTCTCACGTTGAAATTGGAGCAGAAATTGCTCAACGATATAAAGAGAATGAAGTTGTTGTGAACGCAATTGCCTCCCACCACGGAGACGTTGAAGCAACAAGTGTCATATCCGCGTTGGTTGCTGCCTCAGATGCTTTATCTGCTGCAAGACCAGGCGCACGAAGCGAATCATTGGAAAATTATATTCGTAGACTAGAACGATTGGAAGGTATCGCAAATAGTTTCGAAGGCGTTGCAAGTAGCTTCGCTATTCAAGCTGGACGAGAAATCAGGGTTATGGTTAAACCTGGGCAGATTGATGACGCCCATGCAGTCCTGATTGCGCGTGAAATTAAAATGAAAATCGAGGAAGAACTGGATTATCCGGGACACATCAAGGTTACAGTTATACGCGAGACAAGAGCAATCGAACACGCAAAATAAAAGGGTTTTGGAACCCACAGAAATTAAATAAATAAAATTTGTGTCTATTCTTGTGACTATATGTTGCGGGAATAGGCCTTTTTTGTGTTTTTGTCTGTGTATTCTTTAAGTTTTTCGACCACTTTACTGGATTGAGCTTTTGATACGTGCGTAACTATTCATTCCTGAACTTCCTTCATCCCGACGCGGGGCTCTAACAATGAAAGAATTGAGTATGTTACCTTGCAATTAAAAGACCATTTTAGTAACGTATCGGAAAAGCAAAATACAACTCAGGAAAAATTAAGGAGAGCATAATAGCTCTGCACCAACTGAATTCTTAAGTAATATTCAGGTTATTAAATATTTTGATAGAATAAATGAGAGGATACAGTCGTAAAGACTCATTTAAGCAGGTAGGTCAGATTGCATACTATGCAAGGCTTCAAATTATTGTTAAGATTATAGAATGAAGAAAGCTAGAGATGAGGCATAAAAATGAAAGTTCTGTTTATAGGAGACGTTGTCGGATCAATCGGTAGAGATATGATATTAGAAACACTACCTGAATTAAAAAGAGCATATCGTCCGCAATTGACAATTGTTAATGGTGAAAATGCGGCTGGTGGTAGAGGAATTACTGAGAAAATTTACAAAGAATTTATGCAAGCTGGTGTCGATGTCATCACAATGGGCAACCATACTTGGGATAATCGCGATATTTACAATTTTATCGATGATCAGAAAGCGAAAATTATCCGACCAGCTAACTTCCCTGAAGGAACACCAGGAGTAGGGGTTAAAATTATAAATATTAACCAACATAAAATTGGCGTGATTAATCTACAAGGTCGCGTGTTTTTGAATGACTTAGATGATCCATTCCGTAAAATTGATGAGATTTTAGATGATTTGAAGGATAAAGTTTCATGTATCTTTGTCGATTTTCATGCAGAGGTTACAAGTGAGAAACAAGCGATGGGATGGTATTTAGATGGTCGCGTGTCTGCGGTTGTTGGTACCCATACTCATGTGCAAACAAATGATGCACGTATTTTACCGAACGGAACAGCTTATTTAACAGATGCAGGGATGACAGGGTCTTATGATAGTGTCTTAGGTGTACAAAAAGAAATTATTTTAAATCGCTTTTTAACCCAGATGCCAGTTCGTCATGAAATTCCTGAAGATGGTCGTAAGATCTTGAGTGGTTGTATGATTGAGATTGATGATGCGACAGGGAAAGCAACTAACATTGAAAATATTCTCATTAACGATGATCGTCCATTTAGGAGCTGAGTAAACAATGTTTGAAAACAAAGCTGATATTGAAGAGTCAATCGTTGGCTCTGTCGATGATTTGATTGAATTGTTGCAAGCTAAAGAAGAAATTAAACGGTATCAAGCAGCCGAAACTTATGTCGAGAATAATACTTGGATTCAAGATATGATTGAGAAAATTAAAGCAAAACAACAAGAACTAGTAAACTTTGAATATTATGAAAAGCCAGCTGCTTATCAGAAAACGCTGGAAGAATTAGATGTTCTAAATAAAGAGATTGAAGCAAATATTTCAGTCATAAATTATAAAGATACACTGTATGAAGCGGATCAAATTGTTCAAATGATTTTTTCCCAACTGCAAGAAGCGGTTGACGAAGACAGTGAGTAAATATATTGAGGTGTAAGAATGCCACAAAAAAAGAAACAAACGCCAATGATGCAACAGTATTTTTCTATTAAAGAGCAACATCCAGATTCATTTTTATTTTATCGTTTAGGCGACTTTTATGAATTATTCCATGAAGATGCGATTCAAGCAGCTAAATTATTAGAAATTACCTTAACAAGTCGAAATAAAAATGCTGAAGACCCCATTCCAATGTGTGGAGTTCCGTATCACTCAGCGAAAGGTTATATTCGCACGCTGATTCACTTAGGTTATAAAGTAGCTGTTTGTGAGCAAGTTGAAGATCCGAAAACTGCCAAGGGAATGGTCAAGCGAGAAGTAGTTCAAGTATTAACGCCAGGGACCTATATCGATGAAACAGGCGATGAAAGTAAACGTAATAACTATTTAGTCGCAATTGAGAAAAAAGGCTCACGTTACCCATTTTCTTATGTCGATATCGGAACAGGGGAACTTCGTGTCACTATTTTAGAAAATATTGATGCGGTGATTAATGAACTGCAATCGTTACAATCTAAAGAAGTCATTTTCCCACTTGATGAAATGGATACTGACATAGCCTTTATTGTAGAACGGACAGCCGTATTAGTGTCTCACCATCAGAAAAACGAAGACTTAGTCGATTTTTCTGATGGTTTATTAGACATTAAGGAAGCGGACAGCCAAAGTGTTCTGACCTTATTACTTAGCTATTTATCTGAAACACAAAAACGAAGTCTGACTCATATTCAACCAGCCGTGCGTTACCAAGCGGATCAATACTTAAAAATGGATACTTATGCACGTCGTAATCTTGAATTAACGACTTCTATTCGTGACCAACAAAAAACTGGTAGCTTACTCTGGTTGATGGACCGTACAAAAACGGCTATGGGTGGGAGACGATTAAAACAATGGTTAGAAAAGCCTTTAATCAACCAGACCGAAATTAGAAACAGGCAAGAAAAAGTGCAATCCTTATTGGATCATTACTTCGAACGAATGGATATTAACGAAGCCCTGACGTCGGTTTATGATTTAGAACGACTTGTTGCCAAAGTATCTTTTGGTAATGTCAACGGTCGTGATTTGATTCAATTAAAAACATCGCTTAAACAATTACCTCGTTTGAAACAGGCTTTAGAAAACACAGATGATGCGATATGGAAAGATGTTCTTGAAAATATGGCAGAGATGCCTGAACTGGTCAATTTAATTGAGCGGGCGATTGTAGAAGAACCACCGATTCAAATTACAGAAGGAAATGTCATTAAAGACAATTACCACGATACGTTAGACCAATACCGTCATGCGATGCGAAACGGGAAACAATGGATTGCAGAACTGCAACAACAAGAAAGAGAACGGACAGGTATTAGAACTCTTAAAATTGGTTATAACCGTGTGTTTGGTTATTATATCGAAGTTTCGAAAGCTAATATCCATTTGTTACCTGAAGGGCTGTATGATAGAAAACAGACCTTAGCAAATGCGGAGCGTTATATTACACCTGAATTAAAAGAGAAAGAAAGTATTATTCTAGAAGCTGAAGAAAAATCTTCTACTCTAGAGCATGAAATCTTTATTCAACTGCGAGAAGAGATTAAAACTTTTGGCGTTGAATTGCAACGATTAGGCAAGCAAATATCGGCTGTCGATGTCTTGCAGTCTTTTGCTGAAATTAGTGAAACTTACCATTACACAAAACCAACTGTGTCGAATGATACAAAAGCGATTCATATTGTAGATGGTCGTCACCCAGTTGTAGAAGATGTGTTGGGCAGAGATCAATTTATTTCAAACAATCTGCATATGGATGAAGAAAATGATATTTTACTAATCACTGGACCGAACATGTCAGGTAAAAGTACCTATATGCGGCAATTAGCTTTAATTGCGATTATGGCTCAAATGGGTTGTTATGTACCGGCAGAAGAAGTGGAACTTCCTATTTTTGACCAAATCTTCACTCGTATTGGGGCTGCGGATGATTTATATTCCGGTCAGAGTACGTTTATGGTCGAGATGGTTGAAACAAATCAAGCCCTACAATTTGCAACTGAGAGAAGTTTGATCCTCTTTGATGAAATTGGACGTGGAACAGCGACTTACGATGGTATTGCATTAGCAGAAGCCATTTTACGCCACCTCCACCAATCCAATAAAGGTAAAATCCTTTTTTCAACTCACTACCATGAACTAACCGTACTAGAAGAAGAGTTGTCTGGTTTACACAACATTCACGTTGGTGCAATTGAGCAAAATGGCGAGTTGGTCTTTTTACATAAGATTATGAAGGGCTCAGCCGATAAAAGTTATGGCTTGCATGTTGCTAAATTAGCCGGCATGCCAGATTCCTTAATTAATGAAGCGAAGAGTATTTTGCATAAATTAGAAACAGAAGGAAAAGCAGCTCCAAAAATTGAAGAAGATGCTCAACAAATGTTTTTATTTGGTGAAAATGACTTCGACTTAAACGAGAAGCAAGTAATTAAAGAAATAAAAGAATTTGCGTTAGAGAACCACACGCCAATCGATATTATGAATCAAGTAAACGCGTGGAAACAGATTATTAATAAAAAGAAATGAAGGTGAGACATCTTGGCAAAGATACAGGAACTTCCAGAGAATTTGACGAACCAAATCGCTGCTGGTGAAGTGATTGAACGACCAGCTTCGGTAGTTAAGGAATTAGTCGAAAATGCCGTTGATGCGAAAAGCACCCAAATTGATATTGAAATCGAAGAAGCTGGTTTGAAAAAAATTAAGGTGAGTGACAACGGACAAGGCATTCACCCGGATGAAGTCGCCTTAGCTTTTGAAAGACATGCCACGAGTAAAATATACACCCAAGAGGACCTTTTCCGAATTCATTCATTAGGGTTTAGGGGGGAGGCATTACCAAGTATTGCCTCTATCGCTAAAGTTACTTTGGAGAGTTCGCTTAAAGACCAACCAGGGAAAAATATTGAAATATCAGGGGGAAAAGTATTAAAAGAACAAATTCACGGGACCAAAAAAGGAACAACAATCACCGTAGAAAATTTATTTTTTAATACGCCAGCTCGTTTGAAATACATTCGAACACTTCAGACTGAACTTTCTAATATTACAGATATTGTTAATCGAATTTCACTTAGTCATCCGAATATTGCCTTTCGTTTGACGCATGACGGCAATCAGTTAATGAAAACGAGTGGGAATGGAAAGTTGCAACAAGCAATCGCTGGTGTTTATGGCACAACAGTTGCTCGGAAAATGCTGACCATTGAAAACGAGAACCTTGACTTTAAGGTATGGGGAGAAGTTAGCATGCCTGAAATTACTCGGGCAAGTAGAAATTACTTAACCGTCATTATGAATGGTCGCTATATTCGAAACTATTCTTTACTACAAGCGATTGTTGATGGCTATGGTTCGCGCCTAATGGTAGGCCGCTATCCAATTGGTGTAGTTAATATTAAAGCTGATCCTTTACTACTTGATGTGAACGTCCATCCATCGAAAAAAGAAATTCGAATTAGTAAAGAAAAAGAATTACTTGCTTTGATTATGGATGCGATACGAGCAGCACTGGCCAACGTTTCAGCCATTCCAAGTGGACTCGATCATATAAACTTTAAGCGAAAAGTAGAGAAAACCGATGACGTGCCAAAGGTGGAACAGATTCAGGCTGATTTTATGATGGATGTCTCTTTTGATAAATCAGAAGAAAAATCAAACGTTAGAA
This sequence comes from uncultured Carnobacteriaceae bacterium, assembly GCA_964558995.1. Taxonomy (GTDB): domain Bacteria; phylum Bacillota; class Bacilli; order Lactobacillales; family Aerococcaceae; genus Jeotgalibaca. Next base: position 8,796 of record CAZLGI010000055.1, read on the forward strand.
CTGAAGCAATACCTGGTACAAAATCGTTTATGATTGAAGAGCCACCAAAAAAACTTGAGTCAGAAGAATT
>CAZLGI010000056.1:0-8857 GCA_964558995.1 uncultured Carnobacteriaceae bacterium
TTAGTAAAGATACAGTGATTAAAATGCTGCAGGAACATTCCATTGAGTTGAATGCGTACGCCAAGAAATTATTTGAAGACGAACGATTTATAACTTCTGACGAAGTATACAGTGTGGATACTGTGGAACGAACGGTAGCGGATTTAGATTTCTCCGGAGGCGCTACGTTGTCACAAATTTTTGAAAGAGCAAAAGAATTGGAACTCGGTCTATGTCCGTTAGAATTAGCACCTCATTTCAGGCTGCAATATCTGAATCAACCGGAGGATACAGACGGAAGTCTCTTGAGCCAGAATAAGGCGCCAACGGGTTCTATCACTGTCGCTTCACCTATTCTGAGCGAAGAAGAAGGATTTCCAAAAGGATTTTACTTAAGAAATATCGCAGGTGTTTTATGGTTGCGTGGCTATAGTGCGGATAACCAGCATGTTTGGAGCCCCGGAGATTGCTTTCTTTTTACAAAGGAGATGATAGTATGAGAATCGAAGCGAAACGTTATCGTAAAATAAAAGGCAAGGACCTCTTGAAAGATTATTTTACAGGCGGTTGGTTTGATCTGATACAAGGTTATCGGGATGCCGGTCGTATTTATTTTGTTTGGGATGAATCGGGGACGTGCACGATTTACAAAGAGAAACGGAACAAGGCAAAGGTTGTTAGCATTTTTCGATTGGTAAAGAAGCATTTAAACAGCTGATTTTTGAAGAAGAGCAGTACAATGACGCTGTTTTTAAGTATAGATTCGTAGGGAGTACCTACACAGAGGGAAATGATTGATTGGGAGTAGAGGTTAGACCGTATCGTCTATAGAGGCTTAGGAACTACATAGTGTTTAGTCGATTATTATTTACTTTCAAAACAATACACCCTACAATTGAGAAAGCACATCACAGAAAGAGGGATTATGATGCCATTTGTACGTATTCAACTCAAAGAAGGGCGCACGCCTGAACAGAAGAAAGAATTAGCAGAAGCGATTGTTAAAACAATGGGTGATTTAGATTTTGCTACTCGTGAGAGTATTCGTGTCATTTATGAAGATATGACAGAAGAAGATTATTACAGCGGCGGAGATATGAAGTAGAAAGGAAGTTATCTAGCATATGAGCAACAATGTTTTTGAAAGAATGGCCCAGCGATATGATTCAGAATCAAGAATCGAACTAGCTAACATTATTGTCAAAAAGGTTCGTCAAGCGTTAGCAGATAGTGAGTCCAAGACTTTGCTGGATTATGGGAGTGGAACAGGTTTAGTTGGTCTACAGCTAGTGGATTTAGTGAGATCAGTTTTGCTAGTGGATTCATCCGAACAAATGATGGCAGTCGCTGAAGCTAAGATTACTCACAATAATATACTGAATGCGTCCGTACGAGTTTCAGATTTTACTGAGGAAACCCCAGACCTAAAGGCAGATATTATTTTAGTGTCGCTCGTACTTCTACATATTCCAAAAACGACATTAATTTTAGAGCAACTCTACAGCATTTTAAATGAGGGCGGAAAGCTTCTGATTGTTGATTTTGATAAAGATGAAACCATTAGTCATCCAAAAGTTCATAACGGTTTTTTACATGATGACTTAAAGAATAAATTATCTGACGCTGGCTTCAAATCCATTGAAATAGAAACCTTCCATCATGGGAAAAACATTTTCATGAAAAAGGATGCGTCCATGTTTATTTCGTCTAGCATAAAGTAATCATTAATTAAAAAAATAGCTAAGAGGGAGACACTGATAGGAAGTCTCTCTTTTTTTATAAAAACAAGCAATTTATTAATCATTATATTGAAGGCGCTTTTATTATGAGAAGGAACCTGTTTTGGGTTATTTCTTCATGAGAGTGTAAAATATTAGATTGTAAATCTAGCTAAAATCGATTACAGTATTTGAGGGAAACTTAAAGAAATTCATAAGAGTATAAGGGAGAACAAAAATGGAAATTACAATGAATTTATTAATGATGTTGGGTGGGGTCGCTGTCTTCATGTTTGGGATGAAGCAGATGAGCTCGGGCTTGGAACAAAGTGCAGGATCAAGAATTCGAAATATTTTCAAAAAAATCAATAAAAACCGTGTTTTTAACTATGGAATCGGAGCTGGGGTAACGGCGCTTGTTCAGTCATCTTCAGCAACTTCAATTATGACAGTGGGACTTGCTCACGCCAAAATTGTAAGTGTTAAGCAAGGTGCAGGTTTCATTCTAGGAGCGAAAGTCGGAACAACTGTTTCAGCTTACATCTTTGCTCTATCAGGACTTAGCAAAGGCGGATTTTCAATTAGTGCACTCTTTTCAGCATTTGCATTTATTGGTGTTTTAATTGTCTTTACAACAAGTAACGAAAAACTAAACCGTTTTGCACCATTCTTAATTGGATTTGGGATGCTATTTATTGGTTTAGAAGTAATGGAAACAGCTATTGGTGGTGCAGATTCATCATTAAGTATCGCACTATCACAAATTTTCAAATATGACATTATGCAAAACCCATTCCTATTAGTTATCTTAGGAATTCTCTTTACAGCAATTATTCAGTCATCTTCAGCAGCTTCAGGGGTATTTATTGCTTTCTTAGCTTCGGGTGTTATTTCAGACATTGATCAATCATTCTTCTTGATGATTGGAGCTAACATTGGAACATGTAGTGATGGTATTATGGCATCATTAACTACGAATGCAAACGGTAAACGAATCGCATTATTCCACCTTATTACAAGCGTTATTGGTGCGATTGCATCTACATTTATTTTAATTGCTTTTAGAATACCAATTGTTAATTTTTTTGAGACAATGTTCTCAGGTAGTCCGCAATTTAGCTTGGCAACATTTAACTTAATCTATAATGCGATGTACACGTCCTTATTACTTATTTTCTTGGATCCGCTAGTTAACCTAGTGACGAGAGTAATAAAAGACAAGGAACAAGCATTAGAAGAGTTAACTTATATCGACGAAAGCTCCCTACAAACGCCATCAATTGCGATTGAACAAGCTTTGAAAGAATTGTACGATATGGCTGTACTTGCAAAAGAAAACATTGACCGTGCGTTTGCATCTTTGATTAACGAAGATATGAGTGAAAGCAAAACAATCGCAGATGTTGAATATCGCTTAAATTTCTTAACGAATAAATTAACCAGTTTCTTTATTAAAATCTCATCTGTTAACCAAAACGTCAAAGACGAAGAACTAATAGGTGGTTTACACCACGTAACAAGTGACATCGAGCGTTTGGGGGATTATGCGGTACTATTAGTTAAAGAAACAAACGAGATGCTCAAGAATGAAATTTATTTTATGGATGAAACCAAAGACGAATTAAATGAAATCTTTAACTATGTGGATCAAATGTTTGACTTAGGTCTTAACGCATTCAGTAATCGTAGAACAGAAAATTTTAGAGAAATTGCAAGATTACAAAAGAAAATTAAACAAATGATTTCAGAATCTCGACACAAACACGTGGAACGTTTGAGTTTAGAAATGTACCCAGTTAAAGTATCGAAGAGTGTATATTCAGCGTTATTCTCACTACAGAGAATTTCTGATCACTTAGTAAACATTGCCTTCTCAATTCGCTCCACAACCGGAAGCAAAACAGAAGCGATGGAAGCAGTCAAAAAAGAAGAATTAGCGACAAATGCTACGCGTTAGAGTTCTTAAGTAGACAGAAAAAACACTTTCCGATGGGAAGTGTTTTTTGTTTTCATTGATTTTTTTAATTATACAGTTTAAAATGTTGCAGCAAGGATTCTCTCTTTAATCCTTTGAAAACACTGTTCATGATTAAATAGCCAAGTGCGACTCCTAGGATGTTGACTACCAAGTCGGCCACGTCAGCACCGCGCCAACCGCCTAAGAAGTAGTTGGTTAAGAACTGTAAAAATTCAATTCCAAAGCTCACGATAAATCCTAGTCGGATAGCTTTTAAGAGTGAGGAATTTTCATTCATCAAGTAGTAATAAACCGCTAAAGGTACAAGCATGATTAGGTTTGGAATCGCAGATAAATCTAAAACTGGATCGAAGTTAATCCGACTTTGCCAAGGTGTTTGGTTAGCATAAATCCCAGTTTGAATTTGGAAAGGGAAGAATGTCAGATATATCACTGCGGATCCATAAATAATCGAAGAAACAATCGTTATTTTTTGGAATAAAGTTAGATGATCAGGAACCTTGAATTTCATAACATAAAAAATAGTGAATAGAACTATTGGTATTAAGATAAGACCGGATATAGTCGTTTGCATGGATGAGACCTTCTTTCAATTTGTATACACTGATAATACCTTGTTCTGAGGCTGTTTTAATCAGTCTAAGGGCTTATTTGAGATTGTCTTGGGATTGAAAAAGAACCGCCCTTTGACTGGTCGGTTCTTTTGTTTAAGCTAAGTTTCGTTTTCCTGGGTTCTTTGGTTTTGCTCTTTTTTCAGTCATGACCATTGAATCATTATAGCCCCACAAATAAGTCAGGCCAAATGATAAGGCAAGGGTCACGCCGGTTACAAGCAAAGCATACCAGAAGTTCGAGCTGACTACTCCCCATGGATAAATCCAGGGGGTTCCAATTTCTGGAAGTGAAGATTACTACGCCGTTTATTTTGAAGACCCAGATAAAATCAAAGTTGAACTCGTGGCTTCTAATTAATAATCCTCGAGCGCAGTATTCCCGCATATCAATGAATTCATGCTAAACTAGATGAAACAGAGATTAAGGAGTGGAACGAGCTCATGAAAAAAAGTTGACGGTGATCCAATTAAACGATATGGAACCGCACGCGGAATTGTTTTATCGATTCAGTAGATATCGCGGTTTAATAAGCAGGTGGGTAGTTCACTGATACAAACGAAAGGTGGGAATCAAGCTGAAACAAATTAATGATTTTCAAACATTGTTGGATGCAATCAAAGCTGAGGCTTATATGTTGATTTACGTGAAGACGCCAAATTGTAGTGTTTGTCAGGCGGATTTACCAAGGGTTGAAAAAATAGTAGAGAAATTGGATGTACCAAGTTACCTTATTGATGCCACTGAAGTTCCCGAAGCAGTCGGTCAATTTCAGCTCTTTACCTCGCCGGTGGTATTACTGTATTATCAGGGCCGAGAATTTCACAGACAGGCGCGCATTATTGATTTTGAAGAACTGACTTATCGGATTGAACAGATTCAAGAGAACACATGAGAATGAGAAAAATCCTAACCCAGAATTGTGGATTAGGATTTTTTTGGTTAGAAAGTTTGGATAGGGAATGTTTACTTTTAATAAAGCACGTCACTCCCACATCTCACTCCATACACTCAGTCATCTTCTCTTGATGCGGAGTCATATGGAAAACTTTTTTATAATTACGAATAAATGTATTGACGTCTGAAAAACCAATCTTGATTGCAACTTCGGTTAAATCTAAATCGAAATTTAGCAACAGAAGTCGGCCAATTTGAACGCGGTAAAGATTGAGCAGCTCTTTGAAGGTGAAATCAAATTTCTCTTTTAACAACTGATTTATTTTATCCACCGAGAAACTTGTATGCTCAGCAACACTTGTCAGCGTCAAAGGTGTGCGGCAATTTTCCAGGATATAAATCGCAATGTCCCAGGCATCGTCGTAAGCGATCATTTGTTGTTCCTCTTTTAAGGACTCCCGATACTGAGTCGGCGTTATATGATGGACGTCCTTAAATTGTTTATAAAAATTCGCATTCGATTGATAGCCGCAGATGGATGCGATTTGTTGGACGGCCAACTCTGGGAACTGTAATAGAGCAGTCGCATTCCTAATCCGAACTTGATTCAATAATTGTAAAAAGGTAAACCCAGTTAACTCTTTCAAAGAGGTTTTGACTTCCTCTGTGGATAAACGAAGTTCCTTCGCGACTAAATCAACAGTAATGGGATCTTGATGGTGCAGCTGCAAATATTCTAAACATCTCCAACCATTCGGAGGTGATCTTTTTGTGAAAGGTTTGATTTTAGTGGTTTGAAACAGGTAAGAGATAAAAGAAATGAGCGCTATGTGCAAGGTCTCAAAGGAATTCGCTGTCTGCGTTTTTTCATATAAGACTTCCTCGCAAAAGAAGGCGAGCTGTTTTTCCTTGCGGGAATTTAAGGTTATGATCGGCACGATGTAATCGAGATGTCGAATCGATGACAGATAGCTTTTTTCATTCATCGAAGAGAGCAGCAAAAGGCCGAGCGAAAAATGGATGCGGTAAATTTTCAATTGTTGCTGCTTTTTTAAGATAATTCGGTGAACGTGATAGGGCAACAGATGAATGAGATTGCCTTTTTCAATAGGAAAAAAAGCACCATTAATTTCAATCTCGGCTTCTCCGGCTTCAATAAAAATAAACTCAACTTCGTTATGAGATAGGCGTGCTTCCGTTTTCGTTAGCGCTTCTTTCTTTATGGTGAGGTCTTGTGGTTTGAAATTCTGTGAAAAATAATGACTCCCGACATAAGGGTAGTTTTTTAACATGACTTTTATGCTCCTATCTTTTTAGAAAAGTGAAAGGTTAGCGTATAAATAATGATTATTTTTAGTTTATAATCATTATACTGGGTATGTGAAGTGAATTACAAGTTTTAATTGGATTTGGAAGGGGCAAATTATGATGTCAAAAGTGTTTATATTAGGTGGAACAGGATTTTTAGGCTATTATACAACGAAAGAATTGCTGTCTAGAGGTTATCAAGTGAAAACAATCTCATTACCACCCTTGCCAGCGAAAGATTTATTTCCAGAAGAGGTAGAAATTGAATTAGGAAATATAAATGAAAAGTCTGATGAAGAAATTATCGACTTACTTTCTGATTGTAGTGCATTTATTTATGGAGCAGGTGCCGATGAGCGTATGGTTCCTAAAAAACCAGCATTGAAATATTTTTACGATGAAAACGTCTTGCCAACTCAGCGTTTAGCTCGTTTAGCAAGAGAAGCAGGCGTTAAGAAATTTGTTATCTTTGGTTCATATTTTTCAGAGTTTGCTGAACGTCTTGATGGCAAGTATGATCTTAAAAACCAACCTTATCCGAATACTCGCTTAATGCAGGAGCAAATTGCTTTTGCAGAAGGTGAAGGGGCAATGGACGTCATGAGCTTGCGCTTGCCATACATTTTCGGAACAATGCCAGGAAGAACGCCATTGTGGAAAATGTTTACCGACCAAATCAAAGGTCGTCCTGTCTTCCCATCGCTAAAAGGTGGAACAGCAATGGTTACGGCGCAACAAGTAGCTGAAGCAGCAGTAGGTGCAATCGAAAAAGGTAAACACCGAAAAACTTATGCGATTTCTGCATTAAATATGAAATACAATGATTTCTACAAAATGATGGTTGAAGCTTTGGGACAAACTGAAACAACTCAAGTTCCAGTTCTACCTTTCGAACATCTAAGAGAAACTTATGAGCAAGTTGACCGTGCTGCCGACGAACAAGGCGTTGAACATGGCATCCGTTATTCACTAACTGGCCAACTTCAAGAAGAAGATAAATACATCGATCCAGCAGAAACAATGGATGAATTAGGAATTAGAGAGTATGACTTAGTTCAATCAATTAGAGAAACACTTGCGAAGTGTGTAGAGGAATAGAAGGCTATTAATGAAGCTGTTGCTTAAGGATTTGAATCCTTTTTCAATGGCTTTTTTTTATCCTTTCAAGGAAAGCAGTCATAAAAATATTTTAATTCCAATAATGAGCTTCCATTAGATGAGAATTCTGTTAAGATAGATAGAAGTATTTCTCATAGGAGGGTAATAAATGGGCTTCACAGCACTAAGTAAGCATATTAATGTCGATACTGTAAAATCACTTTCTAAATTAAGTCAAGAAGAGGCTGCACAAAAAACGGCAAGAGATGAAGAATTAAAAGCAATTATTGAAGGAAAAGATCAACGTTTTTTACTCATCATGGGGCCGTGCTCTGCGGATAACGAAGATGCAGTTTTGGAGTACGCGAGACGCTTGTCCAAACTTCAAGAAGAAGTGAAGGATAAAGTTTTCATCGTTCAACGTGTCTATACGAATAAACCACGTACAAACGGTGATGGCTATAAGGGATTGCTACACCAACAAGATCCTTCAGGAGAAATTAACTTAGTTCGAGGCATGGTTGCCGTTCGTCGTATGCACAAACGTGTGCTGACGGAAACAAACTTGACTACTGCGGATGAAATGCTATATCCAGATAACTTAGAATTTGTTGATGATCTAGTCAGTTATCATGCGGTCGGTGCTCGTTCGGTTGAAAACCAACAACACCGTTTTGTCGCAAGTGGGATCGATGCGCCAACTGGTTTGAAAAATCCAACAAGTGGAAACATCGGCGTGATGTTCAACGCTCTACACGCAGCACAGCAAAAGCAAGAATTAATGTATAACGGCGTAGAAGTCGCGACTGATTCGAATCCATGGGCTCACGTTATTTTACGTGGCGGACTTTCCGAAACAGGCGCCAACATTCCAAACTACCACTACGAAGACCTTTTGAAAGTCATTAATTCTTACAAAAAAGCAAATTACAAAAATCCATTCATTATGGTTGATGCCAACCATGACAACTCAGGCAAGCAACATAACGAACAAATTCGTATCGTCAAAGAGGTTTTACGAAACCGCGATTGGAACGAAGAATTGAAACCTTACGTCCGAGGCTTCATGATTGAAAGCTATCTTGAAGATGGCAGACAAGAACCAGGAGGCCAAGTATTCGGCCAATCGATTACTGACCCATGTTTAGGCTGGGAAAAATCTGAAGAGTTAGTACGTTATATTGCGGAGAATGTTTAGAGGTAAATAAAAAACAAGCAGAGATTGAACTGCCCCCTGTCAAGTAGACAGGTAAAAAACAAAATAGTT
>CAZLGI010000057.1:0-2855 GCA_964558995.1 uncultured Carnobacteriaceae bacterium
TTATTATAGAACATATGTTCTGTTTGTAAAGCGAACAAAACATTAAATTATTTACGCGATAAAAAATGACCAAGGACGTCGCCGTCTTTGGTCATTCTTTAGATTTGATAGAACGCTCGTAGTTCTTCTACGTGCTCGTGTTTGATAAAGCGTAGGCTGACTTCTTCTGCACCTAATCCTGTTTTCAAGAATAGTTTAACATGGCCAATCCCTTTCGGATGAAGCCATTTACTTGTTCGTTCATCGAATGACTGAATTTTAGGTCGATCAACGAACGTTTGCACCTTTGTCAGCAGAGTGAAGGTTTGAAAACAAATACGTTTAGACGTTTGAATCGCATAACCTTGGTAACGGTAGTCTAACCAGTAAGAAATTAAAATGACCACAAAAATGACGGTCGCAAAAATGCCTACCCAGAGGTTAAACCAAAACAAAGCTAAAACCACCGGAACTAACAATAAATTCCAGCGCCAAAAATACCAAATGCTTTTGTAAGAAGCGTGTTCGATCGCAGGTTTTTCAATCCGCCATTCTGGAACGAGCGATGCGATGGTTTCGTATACAGCGTTGTCAGAAATAATCGGCAATAAATAGAGTTTAGTTATCGCCATACTTTCGCCGGCCACTTCTTGCCCACCTGCTAACATCAATTCAACAGACGATAACTTGAATACCTTGCGCAATAATTGCTGATGAATTCGCAGGCCTTGTATTTTATCAATCGGAACTTTTTGCACTTTTCGCTCAAAAAGACCACTTTCAATCGTTAGCGTATTTTGCTGGCGTGTGACTTGGAAATTGTATAGTTGGAAAAAGTTTTTTGCTAAGGAAATCAGGAAAATCAATAGTAAAACAACAACGATTGCCGACATCATGATTAGCCAACCTGCTCTTAACAACTCTTCTGCGGCGCTAGATGCTTGCGTCAGCCAAGTTTCAGGAATGAATTCATCTACGAGTGAAATTAAAAAGAATAAAGGAGCCAAAACACTTAAGTCGGTTAAACCATATACTAGAATTTGGCTATTCAAAACTTTGTAATCGTAAGCCGGTGTTTCAGTTTTTTCATTTAGTGTTTCGGTCTGCTGCGGTTCATCGGAGTGACGATAGTGTTCAATCATCTCCAAAAGCGTTTCGCTGACTGCCGGTAAGGACGCTTCGGCTTTATCTTGTGTTCCCCCTGCCGTTTCAATTAAAAGTTGAATGATATTAAACGGACGGAAGAAGAACCATTGCCTTTGTTTAATCGTTTGGATACGGCCGTAAGGAATATCGAGTTCTCGTTTTAGAAATATGCCTTGATAGATCATAATTTTTTCAGGAGTAATGTAGTAGGTTTGGCTGAAATACTTCACAACAGCGACGATTAACGTGAGCAAAAGCAACAATCCCGTCGCAATGAGGCCAAACATACTGAATAATTCCCCGTTTAATGCCAACAGAATGAGGAAATATAACCATTTTCGAATCGAGTTAAACCAAAAAATTACAATTGCTAAAGGATGAAATCTTTTACGTTCAGACATCTTCCTTCGCCACCTTTACCAACTCGATAATTTGGCTGCGCAACCCCATCGCTTCTTCCATATCTAAACCAGCAATACGGTGACTCGTTGCGGCTGTGTGGATGACAATCTCCATCAAATTCTCTTTTCGCAAAAACGGCCCTTGTTCGGTCTCGACGTGTTGGATCCGACTAATCGGAACGTACGTAATCGAGCGGAAGAAATACCCTTTTTGAAAAGCTAAGTCTTCTGCCGTAATTTCGTAACGGTGGAAATTGTAGCGATAAGGAATTAAAAGCATTATAAAAATGAATATAAAAATAAGGACAATAAAATAACCAATCAAAATGCCTAACCAAACACCTTCAAATAGGTCTTGCCACTGTAGAAGAATTCCTAAACCAACACCAATTAATGCACAAATAGTTGTAAATACATAACAGTTCTTGCGCCAAACAGCTTTAATACGCTTAGGCATTTGTTTCGGTAGTAATGGATATTCCAAATAAATTCCTCCTTTTAATTGACTTGCGACTATTATCATATCATAGTGTGCAGAATAATTTGGTGTTTTTCCGCCAACAGCTTATAATTATTAATAGTGAACAAAGGACTTAGGAAAGGATTGATTTTTTTGTCGAAAAGAGGAATATGTTCGGTGACTTTTCGTGATAAATCTGCTGAAGAGATTATTAAATTGGCCAAAGATGCCGATTTGCAAGCAATCGAATGGGCTGGCGACGCCCACGTGCCTATTTCAAATAAAGAACATGCAGAACGGATTGGAAAACTGACAAGAGACGCTGGCTTAGACGTCTCATCTTATGGGTCATACTTTTATGCTGGTAGCGGTGAGCCTTTTGAACCCTATATCGAAACAGCTCGTGCGCTTGGCACCAATGCGATTCGTGTCTGGGCTAAGAAAATGGATTTCAAAAAAGAAGTCAATAAAATTAATGAAGATGAATTTGCTGTAGTTGTAAAGGATTTGAAGCTGGCTGCTAAGAAAGCAGGTGCATTTGATATCTCGCTTCATATTGAATGGCATCAAGGAACTTATACGGATTCCACTGAGAGTGCTCTGCGACTACTAAAAGAAATCGATGAAGCAAATGTCTTCCTTTACTGGCAGCCACTTGCTTACTTGTCACCGAATGAGTGCTTAAAGCAGATTAAAGATTTAGGTGACGCTATCAGTAATGTCCATGTATTCCATTGGGATGAAGAACGAAAACGCCATCCGCTAGCTGATGGAACCGATGAGTGGCAAGCTTATATCAATCAAGTTGAGACTCATTCATCCACAGATCATTATTATTTGATGGAGTTTGTAAAAGATAATGCTGACGC
>CAZLGI010000057.1:2865-7514 GCA_964558995.1 uncultured Carnobacteriaceae bacterium
GATTTAGCATTTTAATGAGTAACGATGGCTGTAATAATTGGAGTAAGGACAAATTTACGAGATTGGCTTGATTTTTGTCCCTACTATCCATATTAAGGACAAATTTACGGGATTACCCTATTTTGGACAAAATTTCGAGATTCACTAAAAAAATGACCGTATTACGGACATCTTACTGGTAAGCAGAGTTTGTAACAAGCAAAAAAAATCGCCTCCCATGGTCAAACCAAGGGAGGCGATCTTTTTATATCTATCTAATAATCTTTTCTTTCACCACTTTTAATCTAGTAAATTCTTCGCGTTCTTTTTCTTCTAGAGCATTCACAATTACGATTTTAGATTGTTCTAAACGTGGGATTGAAATGTTTTTCAATGCGTTGGCTCGTTTTTGTGTTTTGCGAATGTTGTTTGCTAGACGGAAAGCTGTATTTTCAATCATTGATAGTTTAATCGTTAGTTCTTTTACCTTTTCAAAAGCAACTCGTGCTTCGTCTAAAGATGAGTTGGTACTAAAGAATGAATATGTTGGTTTCGATGGTGATTCATCGAACTCAACTAGGGGGATTTCAGTCCCCATTACACTGCGGACTTTCAGTTTCAAGGAATTTTCAATTGGAACCGTGGCAGCAATTTCTTCTACGTAGCGGATTCCAGCTTCGATATTCGCTTGCTCCAGTGCAGCATAGGCTTCTTGATAGGTTAAATCGATTTGGTGTTGGATATCTTCTGCTTCTCCTACCAAATTCATGATTTCGTTTATCAAAATGACTCTCTTTTTATCCAACATGCTATAGCCTTGGTTAGACAAAGCGAGAATTCTCTCAATCTTCATTAAGTTTCCTTTTGTTGGAGCACTATTCGTAGGCAATTACATCACCTTCTCTGCCTGGTAATACTGATCTAGTAGTTGCGTGTCGATTCGGTCTAGTTCTTCACGAGGTAACATGCGCAACAAGTCCCATCCAATCTCTAATGTTTCGATAATTGTACGGTTTTCATCTTTTTCTTGACCGATAAATTGTTTTTCAAATTTACTACCGTAAGCTAAGTATTTTTGGTCAGTATCTGCAAGTTCATCTTCACCAATAACTGAAGCCAAAGAACGCACTTCTTTTACCCGTGAATAAGAAGCAAATAATTGGTTTGCGACTGATTGGTGATCTACGCGGGTAAAGCCTTCACCGATACCGTCTTTCATTAAACGAGATAAGGACGGTAAAATATCGATTGGTGGATAGACAGATTTCCCTTGTAGATCACGGTCGAAAACAATTTGTCCTTCCGTAATATAGCCAGTTAAGTCAGGAATTGGATGCGTAATATCATCGTTCGGCATCGTCAAAATTGGAATTTGTGTCACTGAGCCTGGTTTGCCTTCGACAATTCCAGCACGCTCATAAATCATTGCTAAGTCACTATACAAGTAACCTGGATATCCTTTACGCGAAGGAATCTCTTGTTTCGAAGCAGATACTTCTCGTAAAGCCTCACAATAAGCAGTCATATCCGTCATAATAACTAAAATATGCATGCCAAGATCATATGCCAAGTATTCAGCAGCAGTTAGTGCAACACGTGGCGTCATAATCCGTTCAACAACTGGATCACTGGCAACGTTTAAGAACATTGTAACGTGATCCAACACACCACTTTCCTCAAAGGTACGTCGGAAAAAGTCAGCAACGTCATGCTGAACCCCCATCGCTGCAAAGACTACCCCAAATGGTTCGTCTTTATCAGTACCAAGGTTCGCTTGTTTAACGATTTGAGCTGCTAATTCGTTATGTGGCAAGCCATCTCCAGAGAAGAATGGCAGTTTTTGTCCACGAATTAATGTGGTTAAGCCATCAATCGCTGAAACACCTGTTTGAATAAAGTTACGTGGGTATGTTCTTGAAACTGGATTTAATGGATCCCCATTAACATCTCGTTTCAGGATATAATCTACTTCTCCCAAACCATCGATTGGGCGGCCGATACCGTCAAAAGTACGACCTAGTATTTCAGGTGCTAAAGGCATTTCCATTGGACGACCGGTTAATTTGGTATGCGTATTATCTAAAGACATATCAGCTGTATTTTCAAATACTTGAATCACTGCTTTATCTTCGTAAACTTCAATAACTCTGCCTAATTTTTGTTTGGTTCTTTGTACGGTAAACTCGACAATTTCATCAAAGGCAACATCTTCAACGCCCTCAAGTACGACAAGGGGTCCGTTGATAGAATTGAGTCCTAAATATTCAATTGACATTTAACCCCTCCTTAAGCATTTGTTTCCATAATATGATCGTAAAAACGATCGATATCAGTGATATAGTCATCTAATAAAGCTAAATTATCATTTGGAACATCATATTTAATTGAAATGATGCGTGAGAAAATTTTGTCTCGTAGTAATAAAGACATTGGCATGCCCATGAGCACCATTTCTTTACAACGACGGTATAAGTATAAAATAATCTCCATCATTTTTGCTTGTTTTTCAAGTGGAACGGAAGTATCTTCATCATGAAACGCATTTTGTTGTAAGAAACCTAAACGTATCACACGTGCGATTTCAATCGTTAGTTTTTGATCATCTGGTAAGACGTCACTACCGATTAATTTCACAACATCCATCAAGCTACTTTCTTGGTGAAGAATTTCCATAATTTGGCGACGGTTATTAATAAAGTCAGCCGATACGTGATCGCGGTACCATGCCGATAATTCGTCGAAATACTGACTATAACTGGTTAACCAACTGACAGCTGGATAGTGACGCTCGTAAGCAAGTTGTTTGTCTAAGCCCCAGAAACTACGCACAAAACGTTTTGTGTTTTGTGTAACTGGTTCAGAGAAGTCCCCACCTTGCGGAGATACAGCACCAATAATCGATACCGAGCCTTCAGTTTCATTTAAGTTTTGCATCAAACCAGCACGCTCATAGAATGTCGCAAGACGACTAGCTAAGTAAGCTGGGAAGCCTTCTTCAGCTGGCATTTCTTCAAGACGTCCAGACAATTCACGTAGCGCCTCTGCCCAACGAGATGTTGAGTCAGCCATAATTGCTACGTCATAACCCATATCACGGTAGTATTCTGATAGTGTCACACCTGTATAAATCGATGCTTCACGAGCTGCAACCGGCATATTGGATGTGTTAGCAATCAAAACAGTTCTTTCCATCAATGAGTTACCAGATTTCGGGTCAATTAATTTAGAGAAATCTTCCAGAACTTCTGTCATCTCATTTCCACGCTCTCCACAACCGATATATACAATAATATCAGCATCAGAATACTTAGCGATTTGGTGCTGCATCATTGTTTTCCCAGTACCGAAACCACCAGGAATCGCTGCTGTTCCACCTTTTGCTATTGGGAATAGCGAGTCGATCACACGTTGACCAGTAATAAGCGGCACAGAAATTTCGTGACGTTTACGAACTGGACGTGGAATACGGATCGGCCATTTTTGAGCTAAAGCCACTTCAACAATCGTGTCATCAAATTGTTGAATTTTAACGATTGGTTCCGACACATTATAATCGCCGTCTACTACAACTTCAACGACTTTACCTGAAATATTTGGTGGCACCATTGATTTGTGGACGATGGTCGTTGTTTCTTGCACTTCTGCAATAACCGTTCCTTCATCCACTTCTTGGCCTTCTTTTACCATGACGCGGACTGGCCATGTTTGTTTCAAATCTAAAGAATCGACTTGTACACTTTTTGTAATGTATTGGCCGACTTGTTTTTTAATTTCTTTTAGGGGACGTTGAATCCCGTCAAAAATGTTATTAAGAATACCAGGTCCTAACATTACGCTCATTTGCTGCCCGGTGCCGTAAACTGGTTCACCTGGCTTCATGCCTGAAGTTTCTTCGTAAACTTGAATGGTTGTTAGCTCATCATTCAAAGAAATAATTTCTCCGATTAGACGGTTCTTTCCAACATGAACCATTTCAGACATTTGAAATTTCGTTTTGCCTTTAACATAGATAACTGGTCCGTTAATCCCATAAACTGTTCCTAATTGTTTCAATTCTTATCCTCCTCTTCGCTGAAATCAAAAGAGAAGTTTACTCTTTCTGTTTCCAATTTCTTAAGAAAAGAGTAATCAATCAACATGTTACGTGAATGAATCACGCCACGAACGCCTCCAATAAAGGATCTAGTCGATACTGTGACTGTTTGTCCAGTTCGTTCTTCTAGAGTTGCAATTTTATCTGCATCAGATGGATCGATATACAAGACAATTTCTTTTCCTTTTGCTATTTCGCAAGCAGAATTGATTTGTTTTTCTAGTAAATCGACGTACTCCTCTGTTTGTTTGAAGTCCGCAACGTTCTTTTCAACTTGATTGAAAACATCTTTCTTCAATTGTTGTTGTTGTTTATGCAAGTCTCTTTGTACTTGTAAGTGCATTTGAGAGATTTGCTTATTACGTTCTTTTCTTATGTTCTCTTTTTCAGTTGATAAAATAATCTGATCTTTTCTTGTTTTTTCTTGAATATGGTCATCTAAAATCTTTTGTAATGAAGCTTCAAAAGTTTCTAGTTGTTGATCGACTGATTCTTCCGTCCCCTCAACTACCATTTCTTGAAAAAGTTGAATTTTCTCATTTGTATCCATCAATTCACCCCGCCATCTATAATTTCA
>CAZLGI010000057.1:7524-8834 GCA_964558995.1 uncultured Carnobacteriaceae bacterium
ATCCTTAATAATTCTTTTATTTTGCTTTGTAACTTCTTCAATTGTTATAGCTTCAAAATGTGTTAACCGATCATTAATTCTCAAATGTTTCACCTTCTTTTACAGTTTTAGCCCAATGGCTTCATTTACATATGCTGTAATGAAGTCTGAGCGACGTCCAGTACCGAAGCGATCCGGGATTTCTACTAGTAAGGGACGTTGATGATCCACTCGAATATCATCAATTAATTTAGGGAATTCTTGACCTAATTTTTCAGTAATGATGATAATCGCAATGTTCTCATCCGCTAACGCCTTATCTAAAGCTTCTCTTACTTCTTCTCTCTCGTGAACAACGACCCCGTCAATACCAGCTAATCTCATTCCTGTTAGGGTACTCATGTTGTCACTAATTAGAAATAAATTCATTTTTACAGTTGTCCTAAAATCATGAATGAAATAATCAAACCGTAAAGAGCAATTCCTTCTGCTAGACCAACGAAAATCAATGATCTACCGAATAATGAATCGTCTTCACTAATTGCACCTAATGCAGCTGACGCAGCGCTGGCTACTGCGACACCGCCACCGATACAAGAAAGCCCTGTAACAAGTGCTGCTGCAATATAACCTAAACCTGTTGCTAAGCCTGCATCTGCTGCAGCCACTGTAACGTCAGACGTTACTTCAGCAGCTAAAACAAACGCGTCTGGGTTGTACGCCATGATTGTTGATACGACGATACCTCCAAAAACTGCAAAAACGTTTAATGCGATTGTACGTTTGAAACGACTGCGTGATTTCATTCCAGAGAAATAATATGCAAATGGAACGACAAACCCTAAAATAAATGTTGCTAATAATGTAATTTTAATAAGTGTACTCATAGTAAGTTCCTCACCTTCATTTTTTCAAAATATGATTTTCAAATGGTCTACCGTCACCTTTATAGAAGTGACTAAAGATTTCATAAAACTCTAGACGTAAGACTTGAATCCCAACGACTAGTCCTTCTAAGCCAACAACAAATATGTTACCTAACACCACAATAATCCAGTTGATGTCGCCACCTTCAGTTGCACCCGCAAGCATTAAGACAACTTGCATCATAGCAGCATGACTGACCGCAAAGGCGCCAACACGGACAAAGGATAGTGTATTCGAGAAGTAGCTTAGCAAAATTTCAAAGATTTCAAAGAATGCTTGAACAGCTAACATCCCGACGCCATCGTCACCTTCTAGTTCTTTTTCTTCTAGTTTAGCCATAATTGGTTCTTTCAGAGCCATCATTAATAGCGGTAAACCAAAGAGTAGAGCTAGCAAAATTCCTG
>CAZLGI010000058.1:0-8794 GCA_964558995.1 uncultured Carnobacteriaceae bacterium
TGGCGAACTTTCCTGTCAGTGTCTGTTCTTCACTTTTCATTCAGTTCTCCTCCTTCATTTGTTGCCTCCATCATAGCACAATTATATTTCCAATCCCCATGAGAAAGTTGTATCTTTTGAACACACTGTAGATTATAATAGGGGTAAATGAATCGAAAGGAGATTTCGAGATGAAAAAACAAATTTTGTTGGGATTAATTGGAACCGCTCTCTTGGCTGGATGCAGCATGGCCAACACCAAAGCAAGTTCAAATGAAGGAAATCAACCTGCTATCAGTTCGGAAGTAGCAGAAGGAACTATCTTATATACCGGCACTGTGAAAGAAAACAGCGATTGGCTATTGATTGAAAATTTGAATCCTGTCACTGAGAAAGATGTTCCTGTCTTTGATGAAGTAGTCTTGTTGATGAATGAGGATATTCCATTGACGGATCATAAAACCGGGGAAGCAATCGCTTTGACGAACCTGGCAATCGGCGATGTTGTCCATGTCACTTTGGTGGAGCACACGCCAACCACGATGTCCCTGCCGCCACAAATTCCAGGAATGGGCATTGTAAAAGTGGCAGTTGAGCAAAAATAACAAAAACAAGATGGCCACATTGAACTGCCCCCTGTCAAGTAGACAGGGGGCAGTTCACAGGAACCCTCCTTAATTTCTTAATGTTAAAATGCCATCTTTCATGACATACACTTTGTCACAATAATCAATCAAACGTTCGTCATGAGTTACCATGATCGTCCCTTTATTTTTATTCTTTGTTTCTCTTGCTAATATTTCCACTACTTCAAATGCTTTTTCAGTATCGAGACTGGCAGTTGGTTCATCAGCTAGAATAACAGATGGTTCATGGTAAAGAGCTCGAGCAATTGCGACACGTTGTCGTTCTCCGCCTGATAAGTCGCTTGGGTACTTGTTACGTAATTTTGTAATGCCCAATTCTTCAAAAAGTTTTTCTGCCTTATCTTTTTCATATTTTGTTCGATCTACTTTATTAACGAGTCGCATTTGATTTTCGACCGTTAAAAATGGTACAAGATTTGATGCTTGAAGGATAAAACCGATTTCTTCAAAGCGCATTTTGCTGCGTTCTTTCATACTTACTTCACTAAATTTCTTTTCACGAATCAAAACTCTTCCGTCTGAGGGAGTTTGAAGTCCACCAATAATGGTTAAAAAGGTACTTTTCCCTGAGCCACTTGGTCCAATAATTGCTACAAATTCGCCAGATTCAACGGAGAAGTTGGTTTTCTTTAAAGCTTCAATTTCATTGTTGCCGTCATTGAAACGTTTAGCAACATCTTGTAATTCAATTAATTTCATCAGTGCTTCCTCCTATCCGATTGCTTCTAGCGGATCAATTTTGGCAACAGTTCGCACAGAGAATAGTGCTCCCATTACTGCAAAGAATATTAACAATCCTGTTATTCCTGCTAGGAAAAGGATATTCGTTCTGTAAGGTACGCTTGCCGGTAACACCAATGCAGTTCCAATGGTTAGTAACAATCCGATACCAACACCTATGACTGATAAAAGGAATGTTTGTGCAATAACTGATTTAGAAATATAGAAAGTCGAAATTCCTTGTGCTTTCATTACTCCAAACATACTTGCTTTTTGCAGAGTCAGAACGTAGATGAAAATTCCGATTACCACTGCTGCTATAACAATCAAGAAGGTAATCATCAGTCCAAATGTCAAAACTTGAGCTGTGTACCCAGGAATTTTATTAATATAGTCTTTTATGGAATAAACGCGTAAATTATCATTTTCAATAATAATATCACTTAAGTCATCTTTTTCACTTCGAGCGATAATGGCACTAATTCGTCCCTCATCCGAATCGTCTTGTTGTTCAAAACGAATCTCTTGATACGTTCCTACTGTCGTATAGAGTACAGGAGCTACATTGAATTTGGAATCTTCTGTAAAGCCCACCACTTTAATTAACAAATCAGTTCCAGCTAGCTGTAATTGATCACCAATTTCTATTCCATACTCTTTTTGCATGCTAACATCTGCGATTACTTCATGATCGTCCATAAATTCTTCGCCTTCAATTACTTCTGGCATAATAAATTGACCAGACTCGATTCCAAAGAATGTTACGCTTATCTTAGCGTCTTCTGAGGCAGATCCTTCTTTACGGATTACGTTTGGTGTTTGTCCTAAGATGGCAATCTCTGGCGCCTCTATTTCATCAACAACTCCTCGGGGCATCATGGACATGTTGATATTTGTATTTGATTCATCTGTCAGGATAATGGCATCTGCTCCCCACTTATCAACACTCGTTCGGTTGTCTTGAGCAAGCCCATATGCAAGTCCCACTAAAAAAAATACTAAATACGATACAAGTATCATTACGCCAATAATCAATGCAAATCGCGTTTTTGAATGCTTAATTTCATTCCATGCTAAAAACATTTATCTTATCTCCTCTATTCAGTTTTCAATACTTATTCCTTTCTCTATTTCCATTATTCCGAATCAGTTACTTGTATAGAAATAGAGTCCACCATTATCAAAATAATAGCGGATGGAATCTATATATTTTACTAGCTATACCTCCAATATTTTTAACAAGGAATTTGACTGCCTTCAATGAAAATAATCTCTCATATTTAGGAAGTCTATCTTATTCTCTCGGCCCAGTTCGATTTTAAATCCTACAAAAAAAGTTTGAATGCTATGCTGAAAAATACTGTTATAATCGAACAATATGTTCAATTATACTATAATATTGCAAATAAAGGAAAGAAATAGCTCTTTGAATTACCCAAATTTCTTACTCTAGGTCGAAAAGGGAAAATCAGATGTCTTGCTTGTCCTGAAAGGATACATTACCCGCTGACGAATAGAAGAGCTGTTCCCTGTTCAAAAGCAGGAATTTAAACTGGAAAAAATTGGAACCAAGTCCCTGATTTTTTTACAAATTTTGTATTACACCATGAACTACCTGATTGGGAACTATTCCATGATGGTTGAGAAACGTTCCAACCAGCTTTCATCACTTTGAATGAAGAAGCTGTATAGTAAGAAAATTAAATCATAATCGATGGCATTTTTTATCCGGTCGGTGGTTTTTTTGATCGAAATTAGATTATAATAGTTCGTGACGCTGATACATAAATATTTCGATTTTACCAGTTCGATTGCTTTGATCACAGTCGATACCGGCGTTCTTGCGCCAATAAAAATGGCAGCGAAGCCTTCCAATAAAAAGTAATCCGCTACCATGCGTGCGCCCAATTCATGGTCTTCAAACTCAGGACACATCACGATGACTTTTCCTTTATCAGTAGTATTTTTTTCTCTTTCAGCTAAAATATAAGGATAAGCAGCCTCAATGATGCTGGTTAAGGCCGACGTTAAAATCATTTCGTATAAATCAACCACGTTTGTTTGCTCGGTTTCAAGGGCTTCCAAGCTTAACCGCAGTGCTTATTCTTTGTCTTCATTTTGCAGTGCATGGAGAACCTTTTGATAGAGTGCTTGCATTTTCTTGCCTCCTATTGGCCTTTGTTATCTTTCCACATCGTACGTTTTCGCATTACCTTTAGCAATAAATCATCGTGTTCATCAATATCTCATAAATGGATTAGCAGAAAGGGTGTTGCCATTTGCAAATAATCATTTCCCCCTCGAAAGAAATGATTAAACAAGCGCCAATCGCAAACAGACGACCTGCGCTGTTGGATGACGCCAGAGAAATTAGCGATGGTGCTGAATTTATGGCTGATAAGAATTTGTATCGTGCTACTGATTTGTACAATGGCTTACAATTTCGCTATTTAAGGGCTGATTTACAAGAGGAGGATGTCGCTTTTTTAGATGTGCATCTGTGTATTTTATCTGCTGCATACGGTGTCGTCAAACCATTTGACCCAATTCGGTGTTACCGTCAAGATTTTAAGACGAAGGGATTCTACAAAGCTTGGGGCAATCGGATATATCAGCAACTTATGATGGCGGGCGATCCAATTCTGAATTTGGCCAGCGAGGAGTTCAGCAAGACCGTCACCCGCTACTCAGCGGATGCAGACCCGATTATTCGCGTTAACTTTTACGAAATTGGCAAAGATGCTGTTCGAAAAAAGCATGCGTCCATTTCCAAAAAAAGCCCTGGCCAAATAGTAAACTATATTGCCGGCAAGCGCATTACAGACCTTCAGTTGGTGAAAGGGTTTGATGATATGGGTATCGTTTTTGCGAACAGGAGTCGGATGAGGCGAACTGGGTGTTCATACGGGACAAGGATTAGGAGGAGACTATGAGTAATAAAGAAGGAACCGTTATCGCGCTCGGGATTGCATTTGGAGCCGCTTATGAAGGGGCTCTTAAGAAAAAGAATTTGGTTGATAAAAAGAGAGAACACCATTTCGAATGGCGTTCCCTCTTTTTTCCGTTCAAGTGACACGGTATTTTTCGATAAGTTGAACGCAAAGGGGCTTTGCGTTCAACTTGTGTGATTATTTATCTAAACTTAATCGTAAGTGGTGGTTTACGTTCAAGATTCATGATTTTTTAGTGCTACTTAATCCTATGTTCAAGTACCTTATGCTTTGGCGGTTGCGCCGGAAACGACGTCTGCTTCTTCTTTTGGCGCGTCTTTCTTGGTTGCGCTGGAGACAGCATCAACATTGCCAACCAGGGTTTGGCCGGTTTGTTCCAGGTACCAATCTATCACTGGTTTCAAGTCCAAGATGTACTCGTTGATTCCCACGTAATTGCCTGCTTCATCACGCATCGCTTCGTAGTTGTGTACCACGTATTTGTCCGGGCCGTGTGTTGGCACGTTTACGCGAACCGAATCCATGGCGCCTGAACGAAGTTGTTGAATGACCCAGCCCACACTTTGATGGACCTTTTCCGGATGGCACTTCGCCAGTGGGTTCCCTACTTGTCCCGGTGTGCGGGAAGCCAGCATGTCTTCGGCTTCTTTTACGCGGTTATAGTACAGGAATTGGTTGTTGTCATCGGCATAGGTCAGTTCCATCGGCATTGATTTCAAAAAGTAGTTCAACTGGTTCACTGTCAGCAAACCGCGGTCCAACTTCACATAGGTGTCACCTTCCACAGCGTTTACTTTGGCTGCGGCTTGTTCCAACCAGTCATCCGCGTACATATCGACACCTTCAACGGTCGTTTTGATTTTGCCGGTTGCATACAAATCCTCTTCTGGCAAAGCGGCTTGTTTCGGCCCTTCCAAAACGGAAACGACTTCGATGAACTTAATGAATTTATCTAGACAGCTGCCCAAAAAATCCACAGTGCCTGTATCGATGATGTTTCCTTCTGCGTCAAATGCTTCTTTCACTTTGCCCAAGAGGAATTCGTTTCCGGGCAACACAATGGCATTCAACCCTGGCGCGTCCAATATCTGACGCAAGTGAAGTTGGGCACGGGAAGAACCTTGGTCGTAATAAGATGCGCCGACAATCATCACCGGTTTGTTTTCCAAAGGATGGATTTTATAAGACAGCCATTCCAATGCGCTCTTCAAGCCAGCTGGGATGGTGTGGTTGTGTTCGGGTGTGGCAATAATGATCCCGTCCGCACTTTTTATTTTGCGGTTTAAGTTTTGAATCGCCGCGGTGTCGGTTTGGTCATCACTTTGGTTAAATAATGGCAAGTCTTTGATTTCCAAAATTTCTAGTTCAAAGCGGTTTTTGAATTGTTTTTGAATGTATTGCAATAATGTGCGGTTATAAGATACCTCTGCGTTTGATCCTACGATTCCTACTAATTTCATTGATTCGTCTCCTCTTTCTCCTTATTCCCAGGAAAAGTTTTTGGCTTCTTTTATATTGCTGGCATGGGCTTGGTTCAGTTGTTTGGACACTTGGACAAAAGTCAAGAAGTCTGCGAACAGGCCTTCTAATTTCTCCGTTTGTTCTGCATCCAGCAAATTCCCAGCTTCATCAAAAGCCTGCAGGGAATGACTGAGCAAGAACTCCGAACTTGGCATGATACGTGCTTTCAATTCCGGTGAGTCCAGGATTTGACGCAGCTGCGCTTGTGCACGGGAAGAACCAAGCGTGCCGTAAGATGCGCCGGTAATCATGACCGGTTTGTCCACGAACGGGTACACGTTATAAGACAACCAGCTTAAGGCACTCATCAAAGATGCCGGAACAGCATGATCGTATTCCGGTGTGCTGATGATGACCCCGTCTGCGGCTTCAATTTTAGCGGCAATCACTTGTGCTGCTTCTGGAATGTGTTGGTCTGCCGGTTTGTTGAACATCGGTATATCCTTGATTTCCACCAATTCAATCTCCGCTTGGTCGGAAAAGTGCGTTTGGATGAATTGTAACAACTGCCGGTTTGTCGAGAAGTCCGAGTTGGTTCCTACTAGTGCGATTAATTTCGTCATATTTATATACTTCCTTCCACTTATTCGTAGTTTTTAATGGCTGTTAAAAGCCCTTTTGAATATATTTTCTCACCCGTTTCGGTGATCACCAGTCCGTCAATGCCTGGCAGTTGATCGAGCGTTTGGATGATAAAGTCTGCTGGTTTGCCAAAAAGGCGGGTAGTCCAGATTTCCCCATCCACTGAATGATCCGATACGATTGTCAGGCTGACGACATCGGTTTGACAGGGGTAACCCGTTTTAGGATCCAGGATATGGTGATAATTTGCTTGGTTAGTCTGTAACTGGCGCTCGTAAATACCGGAAGTAACGACCGATTGATCGGCCACTTTTAGTAACACGTCATAGGCATTGCGTGGCTGGCTTGGGTTTTGTACCCCAACGGCCCAGTAATTTTTGTTGCGTTTGGCTGGCGGTCCTACTGCCATGATATTTCCACCTAAGTTGATGAGTGCGGCTTGGACGCTTCGCTTCCTGAAATCTTCTGCCAGCAAATCTGCAATATAGCCTTTTGCCAGACACCCCAGATCAATCGCCATACCGGTTTCCGTTAAATAAACGGACTGTTCCGCTTCATTCAGGATAATGTTATACGGATTCGTTTTTTCCAAGCGTTCCTTAACTTCCTCCGGGGTAGGCACTTTCGCATCCTTAAAACCGATGCGCCATGTTTGTACCAAAGGGCCAATCGCGATATTCAGGTTGCTGTTTGCTGCCAAGCTGTGTGCCTTACCGATTTTGATGAGGTCAAACAGTTCCGAATGAACGACGACGGGGCGAACACCGGCATGTTGATTGACTGCCATCAACTCAGAGGCCGGATCATTGGCACTGAAGCGGTGTTCGTAAACTGCCAGCTTCGCGGCTGCTTCAGCCAACAGTTCCTCCGCCAACTCGTCTTCAATCAAGAGGTCAATCACCGTCCCCATCAAGCGGAGGGATTTCGTTGCTCTATTCATGCACATCCTCCATCGCCAACACTTCTTCTTCCATCCGCGCCAACTTTTCCAAAGCAATGGTGTTGCGGTTTATTTTAGAATAAGCGCGTGCATCATAAATGCGCTCCAATATGTTAGCTTTTGGTTCCTTTTGTATGATGGCATTCTCGGCTAACTGAATAGCCGCCCTCGCTAAGTAATAAGTCACGTGATTATCTGAGCAAATGATGACAGCATGCTGCAGCAGTGCATTCCCAATTTCCAACTCGCCAAGCCGGGAGAAAAAAACACCGGATTGAAAAACAATATTCAGAACACGCCACGTATCTTCGGTTGATTTTGCAGGATACTGGTAAATCCGCTCCAATACTTTTTGAAAGTAAAACTCAGCTTTTTCTAAGTCGTTCTCTCTAGCGTAGGTCATGCCAATACCGGTAAATGCCAGTAAGTTAAAAATTTCCGATTCATTGGTCTCCTCTTCGACCAAAATCTGATCAAACATAAAAAGGATATCAATCACTGGTGCCTGCTGGGCAATCATGACGAAGCCTTTTAAGTAGTGGAATCGCCTTGCCAATAGCGGTTCTGCCGCTAGTTCATTGACTGCAATCTCATCAAGTAAAGTTGCTGCCAGCTCGTACTCACTGGTGATGAGGTAAAATTCGGCTTGATTCATTTTTTCAATGATTTCTGAATGTTTGACCCCCACCTTGGGAAACAGTTCACCCAGCGGCACGTTCAGCCGGTTACAAAGTTTCATTAAAATCTTTAAGCTCGGCACTTGGCTATTGTTTTCGAAACGACTCAGTGTGGCCTGCGTGCAAATGCCATCTGACAACTCGTTTTGCGAAAGGCCACTTGCCTTTCTGGCTTCGATAAAACGTTCTATGTTCACAGCTACCCTCTTCTCCACACCTTCATTTGCAAATAACTTCACAACTAATACAAACCAAATTATACGCCTTGTGAATAATTTAGTCAACAGAATATATAAAATTTTATATATTAGGCGAATTCATCGAATTTGTCCAAGTGTGAATAATCCTTTTGGCTAAAAAGCTGATAAACGACCTGAAAACGAGTTTCCTTTTTCGTTTCAGGTCATTTTCGGAAAATATTTTTAGGTCGTTTACTCTTTCGCGGGGTATTTATCGAAGACAGCGTTGAGGAATGAGGATACCAAGGCTATAATATAGGCGATACCATTATCTTTTTTGGAGGCGTTACAGTGACGAACAGAAATATTCAGAAAGCACTTCTTTCCATCCTGCCATTTATATTCATCCTGTTACTCTATTTCCTTTTCTCAGATTGGCTGAATCGGTTGGACCTTGCCATCACCGAACTTGTCTTTAAGCAACGTAGCCCCATCGGTGATGCCTATTTCCTCAGCATGACGCATCTCGGTGATAAAGAATTCGTTACAATGTTTACAATTGGAGAATTGGTTGTTGATAAATCTTGATAGTACAACT
>CAZLGI010000059.1:0-8668 GCA_964558995.1 uncultured Carnobacteriaceae bacterium
GAAATTCGCTCGCCTGCCATAAGTCGGTTAACGTCTGTATCACTCAAGCCACTTGAATAATTCTGATCAACAACAGGATAAACAAGTCTGTCTGCTGAATTATATAAAGCTAAGAAAACATCTTGGTGGGAGACCATTTTCATCCCCGCTTCGACTTCTTGAATCGTCATATTGGCATCAATTACTGATTCAGCATAGCCATAAAGCTGTTCTTCTTTTTCGGCATAAACATTTCCGACGACAAAACGAACAAATATAATTCCTGTTAAGAGGATCGTAAATGAAATAATACAAAAGAATGCCAGTATATTTTTATAGAGGTACTTCAAAAGCGGGCCTCCTATTCCTGATTGGATGAATCATCAAATTTATAGCCAACGCCCCAAACAGTTTGAATAACTTGAGGACCGACTTGTTCAATTTTTTGGCGCAGCTTTTTAATGTGAGCATCAATTGTACGCTCATCACCAAAATACGGATCTTCCCAAATGCTCGTTAATAAATGCTCCCGCGAAAAAACTTGTTTCGGATATTTGGCTAATAGTGTTAAAATCTCAAATTCTTTAGGCGTTAAATTCATAATGTGTTCATTGTCATAAAATGCTTCTCGCGTACTTGAACTTATTTTTATATGTTCGGTGATAATATCAAAACGGTCATTTTTATCTTCTTGAGGTTTGGCAACTTGCGAACGACGATAGAGTGCTTTAATTCTTGCAATCAAAGTTAGCGGACTAAAAGGCTTCGTTACATACTCATCTGCCCCAATTTCTAACCCAATGACTTGGTCACTCTCTGAATCACGTGCTGTCAACATAATAATCGGTACAAAGCTTGAGTGCTGACGGATCTCACGACATACTTGCATGCCATCCAACGTTGGTAAATTCAAATCCAAAATAATCATATCCCATTTCTCGGTATCAGTTAGGAATTCATCCAAACCTTCTTGTCCATCTGCTTTAAATACCGGACGCCATTCTTCTTTTTCAAAAAACATATCCATCATTTCACAAACGGCTTCATTATCCTCAATCATGAGTATATTCATACTTATCACCTTTCCTCTAGCCTCTATTATACCTATTTCGGCTTTTCTATGCTACTTTACCAGAATCTTTTGAATTTTATATGAATTATTTTCGAAAGGAAAACGGAATTCGACTTTTTTTGCGAATATTAGTAGTAGAAAGAAAGGAGTGATAAAAATGAATCAGATTTCATTATTAGGCAGATTAGTTCGTCCGGTTGATGTGCAAGAGGTGGGTCATGGCAGATTTGTGTGCAATAATACGTTGGCAGTTTCTCGTATCGGTCGTCGCGAAGACGGTCAGCAACAGGCAGATTTTATTCCGGTTGTTTTTTGGGACAAGACCGCGCATTTATTAAAGGAATATTGCCATAAAGGATCCTTGATTGGCGTCACTGGTAAACTTGCTTCGCGTTCTTATATGAACAAAAGTAATCAGCAAGTTTACGTGATTGAAATGATTGTCGATGGCCTACATTTTGTTGAGCCAAAAAACAAACCAGCTAACACACCTGTTCCACAAACGGCACAAGTAAATGAAGAACAGGAAGCTGTTGAATTACCTTTCTAAAGGTAGTGTAATATCCCGGTGACAAATACATGCACCACCTCCTTGAACGACCGTATTTGTCGCAAAAAAATGATGTGATCCAATGTCATTAGTGTGTTATCACTAGTGATTTGGACCACATCATTTTGGTTTTGTCTTTAAATAACTTGCTTACTCCGTAATTGTTCAGCAAATTCATTAATTTTTCGAATACGGTGATTGATTCCTGACTTGGAAATAACGCCACTTGGAACCATTTCGCCTAATTCCTTCATACTAACTTCTGGATTTTCTAAACGAATAATTGCGACTTCACGCAATTTCACAGGTAGTCGATCTAAGCCAACCATTTCATCAATGAAAGTGATATTTTCAATTTGTTTTGCTGCTGCATCAATTGTTTTATTCATATTTGCCGTTTCGCAATTCACGAGACGGTTAACCGAATTTCGCATATCACGGACAATTCGGACGTCTTCGAATTTCATCATGGCATTATGAGAGCCAACTAAGGCTAAGAAGTCAGCAATTTTTTCTGCTTCCTTTAAGTAGGTAATAAAACCATTTCGACGGTCAATCGTTCGAGCGTTAAAGCCAAATTGATTCATCATGTCGCAAATATGGTTATTATGATCTTCGTAGTTTGAATAGATTTCTAAGTGATAACGACTTGTTTCCGGGCTATTTACCGACCCACCTGCTAAAAAGGCGCCTCGTAAATAAGACCGTTGCTTTTGTTCGTTCTCAAGAATTTCTTGTGAAACGTGAGTCGTAAAACTCAAGCCATCAAAGATATCTAAATCTTCTAAAATCTCTTTTACTTGTTGTTTCAGACGAACAATATAGACATTATTTTTCTTCAACTTCATTTTTCGGCGAACAATTAATTCTCCGACAACTTGATAGTGATCTCGTAATAGACTATACATTCGACGTGCAATCGCTGCGTTTTCTGATTGAATATTTAAGATCAGCTGCTGATTATAAATACTCACCGATCCACTCATACGGATCAAAGCAGTCAGTTCTGCTTTCGCATGCTCACGATGTACTTCTAAAGTCGTTAGTTCTTTTTTTACAGTTGAAGCAAAGGACATGTTGCTTCCTCCTTCCCATTTTTTCTATTTGATTAAACTAAATCATTTATTCTCATTGTTGAGGTTAAATTCAAAATCTCACGGGCAACTTTTTCACCATCATGATAAACGCCACCTTCTTTTACATTAAGGAAATCTGCTGAAATTACTCGGCAATTCTCATCGCGTAAGCCTTGGAAATCGTGGCTTACTTGGAAAAGATACTCTTCGTCTGCTTGTTGGTCTAAATACTCGTCTGGAACCCGTTCTGTATTCACCAAAACTGTATTTATAAATTGTTTGCCTAAGTGTTCGTGTAATACTTTAACGTGGTCGGCATCAGAAAAGTTCTCTGTCTCTCCTAACTGCGTCATAATATTACAAATATAGACAATTTCGGCTGGTGAGGTAATGATTGCTTCCCCTAAATCTGAAATCATTAAGTTAGGTAGGAGGCTAGTGTATAGACTTCCTGGTCCCAAAATAACGACGTCAGCTTCTTGAATTGAACGAATGACGTCACGTGAAGCTTCTGCCTCTCGACTTTCATCCAAAGGTTTCACATAAACTTCTTCGATTGGTTTACGTGATTTTGCAATTTTCGACTCACCTTTGACAAGCGTCCCGTCTTTGAACTTTGCGTAAAGACTAAGTGGCTCATCAGCTGCGGCATAAATTCTACCTTTAACGTTCATCATAATCGACAACAATCTGATTGCGTCAAAGACACTTCCCTGCATCTCAGCTAATGCAGCGATAATTAAATTACCAATCGCATGGCCAGAGAAGAAGTCGTCTTTCGAATCAAAACGATATTGGAAGACCTTTTTTTGAATATCAGGTAGATCTGAGAGAGCTACCATACAGTTACGTATATCCCCGGGTGGGATAATGTTGACGTAATCACGGATAATTCCGCTACTTCCGCCATCATCTGCAACAGTCACGATTGCAGTTAAATCCACATTGTACTTTTTTAGTTGTTTCAAAATAATAGGCAGTCCGGTACCTCCGCCTAGGACGACGATTTTTTTCATCCTTTTATTTTGCCTCTGATTCGTGTTCATGAGCGATGACTAGCCTCTTTTCGTTTATTTTTATCGCGATGAGTTACGTTAACGGCATAGCCATCATTTTGTAAATGATGTGAAATACGCTCACTCAAAGCAACTGATCGGTGTTGTCCACCAGTACAACCAATCGCGATTGTCACGCTCGCTTTTCCTTCTTTTTTATAACCAGGGATAATATAATCTAATAGATCCGTGAATTTACGATAAAATGTTTCCGTTTCAGGTTGCTGCATCACATAATCATAAACAGGTGTGTCTAAACCAGTCAATGGACGTAATTCGTCAATGTAATGTGGATTTGGTAAAAATCGAACATCCATCACGATATCGGCATCAATTGGTAAACCATACTTAAAGCCAAAAGATACCATTTCGATATGGAAGGTTGTTTGATCGCTTTCGCGGAACTTTTCTAAAATAATTTCACGTAATTGACGGGGAGTTGTCTCACTCGTATCCATGACCCATTGTGCTCGGTTCCGGATATGTTGGAGTAATTCCCTCTCTCTTTGAATACCTTCTGTAATTGTCCCAGATAATTGTGCAAGTGGATGATTACGACGTGTTTCTTTGTAACGAGAAACTAAAACGTCATCCTTTGCGTCTAAGAAAATAGTTCTTGTCGTAACGAAAGATGTATTGTCCAGACTTCCAAGTGCACTCATAATTTCATCAAAAAACGCGCGCGAGCGTAAATCAATCACTAAACAAACGCGTGTGATTTTGCCAGATTCTTTCACTAGTTCCCAAAATTTTGGTAACAAACTAGGTGGCATATTATCAACACAAAAATACCCTAAGTCTTCAAATGTTTGTAAAACAACTGTCTTTCCTGCACCGCTCATACCTGTAATGATTACAAGTTCTAAAGTGTCTGCCATGTTATATTCCTCCTCTTTCTCGACTCATCCAACAGTATAACACACCGGGCGTATCATTTGTATCTTTTTCTTTTCAAAAGGAGTCATGAAATACAAAAAAAGCAAGTGACGCTTGTTCAACTTCTCGTCACTTGCAAGTTTATTCAATTACCCATTTGTTTTACTATTAATGTCTGCTTCAAAGGCATCCACTTTTCTATCTGCTTCGGTTTGAGTATCAGCTTTGGCACCGATGTAGAACTTAATTTTTGGTTCTGTTCCGCTTGGACGAATTGCAATCCAACTTCCGTCTTCTAAGAAGTATTTCAAAACATTTGAACTTGGCATATCGATTGTTTCTGTCGTGCCATCTTCTAGGGTTCGAACGCTCGTACTGAAGTCTTCACTCTTCACAACTTTAATTGAGGCAAAAGCTGTTGGTGCTTCTTCACGGAATTTTTTCATTAATTCTTTAATTTTTTCGGCTCCAGATAAACCACTCATCGTAATTGAAATGGTTTTTTCTTTGTAATAACCGTATGTGGCGTAAATCTCTTCAAGGCCGTCATATAGCGTCTGCCCTTTTTTCTTATAATAAGCAGCAACTTCAGCTAACAAGACCAAAGCTTGAATCGCATCTTTATCGCGTACAAAAGGTTTTACTAAGTAACCGTAACTTTCCTCGAAACCAAACTGGAAGTCGTGGCTGCCATCTGTTTCGTATTGTTTAATTTTCTCAGCGATAAACTTGAAGCCTGTTAAGACATCAACCATTTTCACATCGTAAGCTTCTGCAATTGCAGTTGGTAGCTCACTCGATACAATGGATTTCAAAATAACTGCATTGGCTGGCAACGCACCTGACTCTTTTTTAGCAAGCAATAAGTAATTAATCATTAAGGAAGCAATCTGATTACCAGAAATGACAACATAGTCGCCGTCACTCTTGCGAACAGCTGCTCCCATGCGGTCTGCGTCTGGGTCAGTTGCAACTAGTAAATCTGCACCGATTTCTTTACCTAATTTTTCAGCGTACTCGAAGGCACCTGGTTCTTCAGGGTTTGGCGAAGCAACTGTTCTGAATTCTGAATCGGGTTCAGCTTGTTCAGGAACCAACTCAAAACTCTCAAAACCAGCATTAATTAGCGCGCGTTCCCCCAGCATTTTACCTGTTCCGTGTAAAGGAGTGAAAATAAGTTTCATTTCTTTATTCATTTCAGTAATTAAATCTGGATTAATCGTCACGCTAGCAATTTCAGCTAAGTAAGCTTCGTCAATCTCATCACCAATAATAGTTAAAAGATTTTGTTCGTTCAATTCTGCTTCTTCTAAATACTTAATATTTAGTGGATCTTCAATCTCCCGAATAAGGGCTGTTAATGCTTCTGCATCAGCTGGTGGCATTTGCCCGCCGTCTTCCCCATAAACTTTGTAGCCATTGTATTCTGGTGGGTTGTGGCTGGCTGTTATCATAATACCCGTCAACGTATTCAAATGACGAACGGCAAAAGACAATTCCGGTGTTGGTCGTAAACTTTCGAAGACATAGGACGGAATACCATGCGCTCCTAATGTTTTCGCAGCCTCCATAGCAAATTCAGGTGAGAATCTTCTTGGGTCATAAGCAATGGCAACTCCACGCTTCTTCTCTTCTTCACCTTTTGATTCCATCAAGCGAGCAAGACCTTCTGTTGCTTGGCGAACGGTATAAACGTTCATGCGGTTAATTCCGGCACCAATAATTCCGCGCATACCTGCTGTTCCAAATTCTAGCGGTGAAAAGAAAGCATCTTTTATTGCTTCGCCGTCCCCTTCAATTTCCACTAATTCTTCTAATAATTGTTCATCTAACAGTTTGTAATTTTTCCATGTTTCATATGTGTTCATGTAACTCATTTACATAACCTCCATACGTCTTTTTCTATATTATAGCATTATGCTACAAGAAAAGTAATGAAAGCCGGTACAAAATTGAAAATGATTATGTGTCTAAATTGTTACGAATTATATTAGATAACTATGATAAAGATTAGAGTATAATGATAGAAAATGTTGACAGGCTCTTTTTCCAGTGGTATTCTTGTCTTTACTTAAAATAGTAAAAACATATTCTTGTTGTTTTATCGTATTAATATGTTTTTTAGGAGGAGAAAGAGGTATGAGAAAGAAGAAATTGTTTGGCTTATTAGTTACACCACTTGCTATGTTGTTACTGGCTGCTTGCGGAAATGGAACAGATACCGCTGGCGATGATGTTTATGTTATTGGAACTGACACGACATTTGCACCATTTGAGTTTGAAAATGACGATGGCGATTTTGTTGGGATTGACCTTGATATACTAAAGGCAATTGCTGAGGATCAAGGGTTTGAATATGAATTGAATCCACTAGGCTTTAATGCTGCTGTTACTGCTCTAGAAGCAAAACAAGTGGACGGAGTCATTGCTGGAATGTCGATTACAGCTGATCGTGAAAAAGTCTATGATTTCTCTGACCCATATTATGAAAGTACAGTTGGTGTTGCGGTTAAACCGAATGGCGGAATTAAGTCATTAGATGACTTAAAGGGCGAACAAGTTGTTGCAAAAACAGGTACAACTGGTGCTGACTTTGCTGAAAGTGTGAAAGAAGAGTATGGCTTCGAAGTGAAATATGTTGAAGACTCAGCTACGATGTATCAAGATGTTATGATTGGAAACTCTAAAGCAGCTTTTGAAGACTATCCAGTTGTGATGTATGAAATTGCACGTGGAATGGATTTAGAAGTCATTTACGAAACTGAAGAAGGAAGTAATTACGGCTTCGCAACCTTGAAAGGTGAACAACCTGATCTAGTTAAAATGTTCAACGCTGGACTTAAAAATCTACGAGAGAACGGTAAATACGATGAAATCTTGTCTACTTATTTAGAATAATTAGTTAGGTAGAAAAACAGGCTTAGGTCTGTTTTTTTAATTTAAATGAATTCGAAAAAATAAGCCACTGGTGATTGAATATTCACCAGTGGCTTATTCTATGCTGTTTTTCTATTTGCTGAAATTCTTTTTTCTACTTTATTCGCAATTACGGTTAAGACTGAAATAACGGCTAGATAGTAGACTGCTACGATTCCCCACATGCGAATCGTTTGCATGTTATTCGCGGTGATGATCCTCCCATTCATGGTTAATTCTCGAACACCTATCACAGATAATAGAGATGTGTCTTTCAAAGTAATAATAAACTGGTTAATAATTGATGGAAGCATCGTTCGTAAGGCTTGTGGCAAAATAATCTTTCGCATAGATTTTTGATAGGTCAGCCCTAAACTTCGTGCTGCCTCCATTTGTCCGATATCTACAGATTCAATCCCACCACGGACAATTTCCGCCATGTAAGCTCCAGCGTTCAAGCTCATCGTGATCACACCAGCTTGCCATTCCGTTAGACTGATTCCACTCGCCATCGGAACACCAAAATATATAAAATATATTTGCACTAATAATGGCGTGCCTCGAATAATCCAAATGTAAGTATTAGAAATGACCCTTATGAATTTATTTTGCGACACTTTCATTAAGCCAAAAACAATCCCCAGTATAGAAGCATAGAATAAAGAAAATAGCGTTATTTGAATAGTCTCACCCATTGCATCCATAAATGATGGAAAGTGTTTTACAAAAAGCTCAAAAAAGTACATATTATCACCCTATTCCCTTTAATTAATAAAAACGCAAAAATAAAAAAGGAGCCTAAGCTTCTTTTGTGTGTTTATGAGTAATCTCTCATTATTTCATTGTTCGTTAATAATAGCACGGACCTGCTAAGGTGTCAATGCAACAAACGATAAAGAACACAATGACTTAAATGGATAAATTGCTGTGGTTTTGGTTTCGGAGTTTTAGAGTGAAATGGTAATCTATTCGCATTGTATGATTGGGTAGTGGAATATTTTTATCTTAATTTCAAGTTGATTACTTTCTGAATTGTTGAGTTTATTTGCGTTTTCAATCCGCTTTGTTGCTGTTTATAAATTTTCCCTAACATATGAAAAGGCGGGTCTCAGGCGACGAACGAATATAACGCCACTAAAACAAA
>CAZLGI010000060.1:0-8595 GCA_964558995.1 uncultured Carnobacteriaceae bacterium
ACCAACATTTTCGAACCCTTCTTTTACTAACCAACCAGAGAATTTCTCACAACGAATTCCACCAGTACAGTAGGTTACGACGCGCTTATCCATGAACTTTTCTTTATTATCGCGAATCCATTCTGGCAATTCACGGAAATTGCGAATGTCAGGGCGAACGGCGCCTCTAAAGTGACCCAGATCATATTCATAATCATTTCTTGCATCGATTACAACAGTGTTTTCATCAAGAATTGCTTCTTTGAATTCTTTAGGTGATAAGTAGTCACCTGTCAGTTCATTAGGATTAAGGTCGTCTTCACCTAATTGAAGTGATACGATTTCAGGACGGTAGCGGACAAACATTTTCTTAAATGCATGATGATCTTCTTCATCAATTTTCCACATAATATCTTCGAAACGAGGGTCAGCTTTCATGTCAGCCATGTATTGTTCAGCTTGTTCTCTTGTTCCTGAAACTGTTCCATTAATTCCTTCACCTGAAACTAAAATTCTTCCTTTAATACCTAAATCTTTACAATACTCGAGGTGTTTCTGTGTGAATGCTTCTGGATCTTCAATTGTTACGTATTTATAATATAATAAAACTAAATAATCTTTTGCCACGTGTATTCCTCCACTCGAAGTTACTTTCAACTATTAATTATACAACGAAAAATCAAAACTGGCTATACTTACATTAAATTAGTACAACAAAAGACCTGTTAATGAGACATTAACAGGTCAATGGATGCATGATTAGATATATTTTTCAGTTAATTCTAGGAATGTATTCACATCATCTACCATAATATCAATACCTTGTTTCCAGAATGCTTCCTTAGTCATATTTTTTCCAAGGTGTTTCATGACTAAATCTTCTGTATTCATTACAGCAGTGTCGCGTAGCAATGCCATATACTTTTCTTCAAATCCTTCAGGTTGTTTCTTATATTCAGCAAAAATACTTAGACTGAATAGGAAGCCAAAGGTATAAGGGAAGTTATAGAAGGGTACGTTATCAATGAAGAAGTGCAGTTTACTTGCCCAGAAGTGTGGGTGGTATTCGCTTAACTCATTTTGATACGCTTCTTTTTGTGCATCTTCCATTAATTCAGATAAACGTTCAGCAGTTACTAATCCTTCTTGTCTTTCGCTGTAGAAAGCATTTTCGAATAAGAAACGAGCATGAATATTCATAAACATAGCTGTTGCATTTTCTAATTTTGTATTCAATAATGAAATTTTCTCTTCATCAGATTTTGCCGTTTCTACTGTTGCGCTTGAAACAAGTGTCTCTGCAAATGTTGATGCTGTTTCAGCAACGTTCATCGCATAACGTGTATTCATTCTCGGCAGATCCCACATTGTGTAGCTGTGGAAAGCATGGCCAATTTCGTGAGCAAGTGTGCTCATGTCGCTAGCAGAACCAGTGAAAGTCATGAAGATTCGTGATTCTTTTGTTTCAGGTAAGCTTGTGCAGTAACCACCTGGACGTTTACCAGCACGGTCTTCAGCTTCAACCCATTTTTTTTCAACGATATCTTGCGCAAAAGATGCTAGTTCTGGGCCAAACTTAGCAAAGTTATCAACGATAAAGTCAACGGCTTCATCATAAGTAAATGTTTTAGCTTCAAATTCACCAATTGAAATTGGAGCATCCACATCATACCAAGCTAATTTGTCTTTACCCATTAATGCTGCTTTACGGTTTAAGAAGTCTAAGAAAGGTTTTTTATTATTAGAAATTGTTTCCCACATCGTATCAAGCGTTTCTTTTTGAATACGATTATAGCGTAGGGGGAACTCTAAGAAGTCAGTTGTGCCATGTAATTTAGAGTCTTCTAAACGGAAACCTTGTAAGTGGTTCAATGTATCTGCGAATAAAGGTGCAAAAGAACCCCAAGCTTTTTCCCATTCGTCAAAAATCTCTTTTCGAACAGCAGGGTCTGGATCTGAATACATTCGGTTCATTGCTTGACCAGCAGATAATTTTTGAATGTTGCCATCTTTATCTTTTACAGGTATTTTAATGAAGGAAACTAAAGTGTCGTAATGGTCGCTCCATGCATGGAAACCATCAGGGCTTAATTTAGATAACACATTTTCCTCAGCTTCGCTTAAAAGGCGGTTTCCATTATCACGCGTTTCAGTTAGAGCGAAACGTAATTCTTCAAAAGCAGGTAAACTAACTAATGCTTCAAAATCACTATCTGAAATTGCAGCAAGTTTTTTAACAATTGAGGTTTGGATGATGGAGTAACGGCTTCTTAGTTGCGAAATTTGATTACGTACAACAGGAGCATGTGAATTCGCTGTGTCAGTTGATTGGACAGCGTTAATGAAGCTGCCAGCCTGTGACAAACCACTTGTAATGGTTTCGCTTTTTTTAATTAAATCACTTAATTTTTGATAGGCGGGCTTATCTGTTTCTGGGTCCCAACTTTCATTTAAGTCGGCGTATGCGTTTAATAACTCATCTATGCTGGCCAGTTTTTCTTGTAAATCAGCAGAGTGACTGCCCCCTTCGAAAATTGATTCTAAATCCCATGTTAACGAATATTTCATGAAAAACGTCCTCTCAAGTGTTTATTTTCATCTGATGTAGTTAGGATGATAAATTCTATTATAACAAAAAAACTAGCCTTCGCTATAGAAATAGCAGAAGACTAGTTTTTTACTTGAATATATGAAAAATAGCTATTAATTGTGATGATTATTTTTTGTATTCACCAAGTGGTAATACTGTTTCACCGTATGACTCGTTAATAACTTGTGCCATTGCAGCGTAGATTGCTGTAAAACCACAAATGATTCCTTCGTAACCAGCGATTGTCAGAATTAGTGCAGAACCTGTGAAGTTTCCAATAGCAAGTAAAAAGAATAGAAGTGCTAATGTACCGAAAACAACTTGAAGTGCGCGACTAATGCGTAATGTAGCTATAAACATGAACAAAGTGAAAAGTCCCCACATAAAGAGGAACGCAGCCATCGACAACGATCCAGGTGCCTCACCATATCCCATTAACGGTAGAATATTTAGACCGACCAATGCCAACCAGAAAAATCCGTACGAAGTGAACGCTGTTGTTCCGAACGTATTATTTTTCTTAAATTCCATAATCCCAGCAATGACTTGAGCGATACCACCAAAGAAGATACCCATTGCTAAAATCATAGCGTCAAGTTCAAAGAACCCTGCATTATG
Source organism: uncultured Carnobacteriaceae bacterium (assembly GCA_964558995.1). Lineage (GTDB taxonomy): Bacteria > Bacillota > Bacilli > Lactobacillales > Aerococcaceae > Jeotgalibaca. The sequence goes on from CAZLGI010000060.1 coordinate 3,188, forward strand.
AATATTTAACAAAACTGTCGTCATGCCAAAACCCATCAATCCAAGTGGTGCTGGATTAGCAGTTACTTCCTCAAACAAAACTTTTTTCTCTTTCTCCAATGAAAACACTCCTATAAATATAATGAACTCTCAAATGTACATTATACGCTCATGGATAGCATAATGTCAATATCATAATAATGAAAATCCAATTGCACAATAGAGCAATACTTGATAAAATGATAGGGTAAATAAAATTGAGAGAAGAGGGATTGAATGGCTGGACATTCCAAGTGGAGTAAAATTAAGCGTGCGAAAGGTGCCGCTGATCAGCAAAGAGGAAAAGTTTTCCAAAAGATTTCGAGAGAAATCTATGTTGTAGCAAAAAGTGGTGGACCAGACCCCTCAATGAATCCAGCGTTACGTTTGAAAATTGATAAGGCAAAAGCAGCAAACATGCCGAATGATAATATTGAACGTGCGATTAAAAAAGCAACATCTGCCGGTGAAGGCGAAAATTATGATGAAGTAACATACGAAGGTTATGGCCCAAATGGTGCAGCAGTTTTAGTTGAAACATTAACTGATAATCGTAATCGTACAGCAACTAATATTCGCGTTGCTTTTAATAAAAATGGTGGTTCTTTAGGTGAAAGCGGTTCGGTCGCTTATATGTTTAATCGTAAAGGCTACATTGCTATTGAAAGAGAAGGTTTGGATGTAGATGAAGATACGATGTTAATGAGTGTCTTAGAAGCTGGTGGGGAAGAGCTTGAGACAAGTGACGAAGTATTTGAAATTTACACAGATGCTACTGATTTAGATGATGTTAGTGAAGCATTGAAGGCTGAAGGGTATACCCTAGCTCAAACCGAATTGTCTATGATTCCACAAATCATGGTTGATATTGATGCGGATAAAGAAGAACAATTCCGTACAATGATTGATGTATTGGAAGACGATGATGATGTGCAAGAGGTTTATCATAACGTAAATCTTGATGATGAATAATTAGAAGGAAGCAATGACTGGTGTGATTAGACACTAGTTGTTGCTTTTTTTTGTAAATTAAAAATCCCATTCCAACACGGAAGCAATAGATTCGTGTTGGAATGGGTATTTTTGTTTTTATTTTGATGAGGTGTTGCTACCTGTTTCGATGAATTCATTAATTTTATTTTGGTACTCTTCATCAGAGACAACGTAGGAGAAGCCTTCTCCTTGTACGTTTTGAACTTCACTAATCACAACAAATGCGTTTGGATCCAAATTGGCTACAAGACGGTTTAGCGGCATCATTTGTTGACGGTTAATGATAACCATAATGACTTTTTTATCATCTTGGCGGAAGTAGCCTTGTGCATAGAAATAAGTCATACTGCGGCCGATTGTACGGTCAATTTCCTTTGCAATGATTTCATGTTTGTCAGAAATAATAAAGACCGATTTTTTGGGGTTGAACCCTTCAAGGATAAAGTTCAGGACCTTTGTTTGTACATAGAGATGAACAAGGGTAAGCACCACATTTTCTAAACCAATAATAAAAACAGAAGGGGTCACGATTAAAATGTCTAACGCAACTAATGCGATCCCCGTACTCCAACCAAGATATTTGTTCATTATAAGTGCAATAATATCAGTTCCAGCAGTTGAACCGCCAGCTTGCATGATGATTCCAATACCCATCCCAATTAAAGCTCCGGAACAAATTGGGGCCAAAATTATAAGATCCATTTCATAAGCCCATGATTGTGTAAATTGTAGGAAGAATGATGTGAAAACCGTGGCAATGATTGTCAATATCATTGTCCGTTGTTCCAAATAGCGATAACCAATAATTAAGACCAGTCCGTTTAAGACTAATGTGGAAATTGCCACTGGGATTTTTAGAACATAAAAAAGCATTAGTCCAATACCCGTAACGCCACCTTCTCCTAATTCATTTGGAATTGAGAATGTATTAATCGCAATTGAAAATATAAATGCTCCAAACACAATTAATAAAATGGATCGGAAATTATTTTTTACCAAAGCAGTACCTCCATTAACTAAACTTTTTTATTCATTTTGTATTATAGCAAAGAAATTTCAAAATAATTCAATATTAAAAATGGAATGAGAGACTTTTTGCGAATATTAAGAGTGAAGGAGAAAGGAGGAGATAAAATGGAAAAGAAATCAACAGAAATCATTTTAATGGCTGTTAACCTTGGAATTAGTGACATTCACATTTTACCTGAAAATAAACATTACATTATTCATTTTCGAGTTCCCTCAGGATTGAAACAAATGATGACTTTACCTCTAGACGAAGGAGAACGTCTGATTTCATATTTTAAGTTTCTTTCGAACATGGATATTGGTGAAAGGAGAAAACCGCAATCAGGGTCGTGTGATTTTTCGATTGAAGGAAAAACCATTGAATTACGAATTTCAACGATTTCTAATTATCTTTACCAAGAATCGATGGTTATTCGGATGTTTTTTGCAGAAATGAACCAGCAAACGGATACTATGCAAGTGTTTTTCCCTAAAGATTCTTATTTTTTAGAAAAATTCCTTCATTATAAGAGCGGCTTGATCTTATTTTCCGGTCCAGTTAGTTCAGGAAAAACGACAACGATTTATCATTTGCTCAGAAAAAAGTACGCTGAAGATCCAATTCAAATTATTACAATGGAAGAGCCAGTTGAAATTAAGGAACCAAAATTTCTGCAAACGGAAGTTAATGAAAAGGCAGGGCTCTCCTATGAAAAGTTAATTAAGCAATCACTTCGGCATCATCCTGATATTTTAGTAATCGGAGAAATACGTGATACCGAAACTGCAAAAATGGTAATCAGAAGTTCACTCACAGGACACTTAGTTTTAGCATCCATTCATGCAAAAGAGTGTACAGGCGTCATTGAACGAATGTTGGAATTGGGTGTTTCCCATGAACAACTGAAACAGTCATTAATTGGCGTTGTTTCGCAACGTTTGATTAATAAATACTGTCCACATTGCGAGGGAGCTTGTTCGATTTATTGTAATCATTTTGCAATACATCAGAAGAAAGCGATCATCTTCGAGTTTTTATCTGGCCGGTATTTGAAAACAGCTTTGAACAGGAAGGGAGGGGAACCGCGACCGAGAACAATGAATCGTCAGTTGCGGAAGGCTTATGGATGTGGGTTTATCACGGAAAAGGATTTTCGAGAGCATCAGATTTACTAAGAAGTGGCCAGCTGTCCAGCAAACGCAATTTCTACAACGTTTAGCAGAATTACTTCAAGAAGGGTTTTCGTTAAATGATGCGCTAGAATTTTTGCAAATGATGCTAGGGCAACAAGCACCACAAGTGAGAGCAATCAGAAATATAATCGCGAAAGGAGGATCATTTTCAGAAGCCATTCGTCCACATAATTTTCCAGAAGAAATTGTCGTCCAACTACACCTATCGATGCAAAGAGGTAATTTTGAAGAGACGTTGTTGTTTTGCGCCCAATATATGGGAACGAGACACAAGCAATTGCAAAGCTTCAAAAAAGTAGCTGCCTATCCTGTGTTTATGCTGGCTTTATCAGTCGGTATGTTGTTTGTGATTCGTCGCTTCTTATTGCCAACACTACAATTTTCTTCGTCTGATAGTGACAAAACCTTACAAAATTTGGTCTTTCTTTTAGAGTATGCACCGCAAATTTTGTTAGGGACGACGTTGTTTTTACTTTTAAATATTTGGCTATTTCGTTACTGGCTAAATAAAAAGTCTGCATTTCAGAAAGCCTTGTTTTATTGCAAGCTACCATTTTTGGGGAAGTGGTTGCAGCAGTACTATTCATTTTTCTTTAGTAGAGAATTTGCTCATTTTATGATGAACGGACAAACGATCAACAAAATAATCTCGCATATGCAGTCTGAGTTCTGTAGTGATTTAATGAAAGAATTGGCTACTGAAATAGAAAGGAAATTACTAGAAGGTCACTCATTTCCAAGCATTATTAAACAAATCCCTTTGTTTAGCCAGGAAATGAGTTGGTTAATTTATCACGGTGAATTGACCAGCCAAGTAGGATTTAAGCTGAACATGTTCTCGCAGGAATGCTACCGTCAATTGCTAAATCGCATCGAAAAATCACTCAACATGATTCAACCGATATTATTTCTCGTTATCGGACTTCTAATTGTACTGATCTATCTGATTTTGATGTTACCAATGTTATCAATGATGAGAGGAGTATTTTGATGAAAATTATAAAAAACAAACGCGGGTTTACTCTGGTAGAAATGATGATTGTTCTTTTAATTGTTTCAGTTCTCAGCTTGTTGATTATTCCTAACGTTAATAGAACAAAGTCTACGGTAGATGAACAAGGAAAATATGCCTTAAGCCAACTCGTTCAAACGCAAATATCGCTTTATAAGTTTGAGAACGGAGAGTCTGTGGAGGTTGATTTAGAACTTTTAGCTGAAAAAGATTATATTACTGAAAAACAAAAGGAACAGGCAATTGAGTGGGGAATCCCATATTAATGAAACAAGCAGGTTTTACAATAGCCGAAAGCTTAATTACCTTAATCGTCACATCATTCCTATTTTTAATAAGTAGCCAAATTCTGCATGTGAATACGTCAGATTACGAATTAAAATTAGTCACAGATGATTTTCTAACGAAAATTGAATATGCTCAAAATCGGGCGATTATTACGAGCGAGGGTATTTTAGTGAAAGTTCGACAATCACCAGGAAAAGATGATATTCTTTTTTTGGTAGAAAGAGGTGGGGAAAACCACACGATTAAACAACTCTCGATACCTGAAGGCATTTCGTATACAAATTTTCGTGAGTTTTGGGTGAAGGGTGAAACCGGCTATATTCAACCGCTCACGATAAACTTTAGAACCGAAAAGTGGACGAGAAAAATTACTTTTCAAATGGGAATGGGGAGACATAAAGTTGAAGATATTAAAAGATAAAACAGGATCGAGCTTATTCGAAAGCTTAGTTGGCTTTTCAATTATCACTTTTGTCATTTTAATGTTTCTTCCTATGCTAACTCAGATGTTTAGCAAATTGACAGCCAAACAAGATGAAACGGAGATGTGGCGTTTTTTCCAAGATGTGGCTATTGAAGAGACGTATACACCTCAACACCGAGATAGCAATGGGTTGTCTCTGACGTCAAAATGGTCTAACAAGCAGACAGTTCAAATAACCGGCACAGGAGTGGAAGTGATCACCGTTGAATTGCTTCAGGTTCATAAATAAAATAAAACATAAACGAGATGGGCTGTCCTTGATAGAAAGTTTGGTCGCTCTCTTTATACAAGCGCTCATCTTATTATTAGTTGGTTTTACATTTCAAACCTTAAAAACTTTTCAAACAAACTTGAATCAAGATAAAAATATTGAATGGCATTTGTTCTTAAATCAATTTGAACAAGACATGA
>CAZLGI010000061.1:0-3152 GCA_964558995.1 uncultured Carnobacteriaceae bacterium
TTTACTCAAATGACAAAGTGGTTTACCCTTACCAAATCCTTAAGTTAATGACATTAGAGTTTTTTTCCCAGTCCTGAGCCTATCATATCGCTTTGGCTTTTGGTTGGATGACCAGCATTGTACATGACAGTATCATTTTTTCTTATTTAATTCCCAGCATCTCTCTTGCTTCATTTGGTGTCGCTACTCGATTACCAAATTCTTCAATCACGCGAACTGCTCTTTCAATAAGCTCGACATTGGACGTTAGTTGGCCTCTGCGGTAGTAGAGATTATCCTCTAGACCTACACGCAAATGACCACCTAAAGCTAATGTCGCATACATGATTGGTAAATGAGCAACGCCAATACCGAAAGCACTCCAGTTAGCGCCTTTAGGCAAAGATTCTTGCAAGTGAAGAAGGTTTTTAACTGAAGGAGGTGTTCCCCCTCTAATCCCTAGACAAAATTGATAGTAAGGATTAGAAGGAAGTGCGCCTTCCTGGATAAGCAATTCAGCTTGGTAAATATCTGCGACAGAATATATTTCAACTTCTGGTAAAATTGATCTTTCCTGCATTCCTTTACCTAGTTCTCGTAAGAATGGCAAAGGATTCATGAAAATACGTTCTTCAAAGTTCATTGTTGGTACATCAAAGGATCCCATTTCTGGCATCGTTTCTAATATTCCTAGACGTTTCGTTTGAGCTAAATCTGGCGTTCCCATGTATTCAACATCGGGACCTAGATTCACTTCTCCAGAAGTGGAAAAGTTTATAATGAGATCGCTCTGTTTTGCAATGCCTTCACGAATGTATTTGAATTTATCGTAATCAATTTCTCCAGTGATACCGTCATCAGCCTTTACATGAATATGAACAATCGCAGCGCCTGCTTTTCCGCAAAGCAAAGCATCTTCAATAATTTCATCTGGTGTAATCGGCGTATGATGGTTTTTTTCTTTTGTGCCTTGTGAACCAGTTAAAGAAGCGGTTATGATCGTTCTAGGCTGATTCATTTTGATTCGTTAAAATGAACGTTTTCTACAATTGTTGCAATTCCTAAACCGCCAGCGATACACAAAGTTACTAAACCGTAACGCTTGTTAGTTCTTTGTAATTCGTGCATTAATTTAGTCATCAAGATTGCACCAGTTGCACCGATTGGGTGACCTAGAGCAATTGCACCACCATTTGGGTTAACTTTTTCTGAGTCATACGGTAGGTTAAAGTCTTTTAAGAATGCTAATGATTGAGCAGCGAATGCTTCGTTCAATTCTATAACGTCGATATCTTCAATTGTTAAACCAGCTTTTTCTAAAGCTTTCTTAGTTGCTGGAATTGGACCAGTTCCCATTGTGTTCGGGTCAACACCTGCAGATGCTTGAGCAATAACGCGTAGACCTTGTGTGTAACCAAGTTCTTTTGCTTTATCTTCAGACATTACTAATAGAGCTGCTGCACCATCGTTACGTCCACTTGCGTTTCCTGCTGTAGTTGTTCCATTTTCACTGAACACAGGTCTTAATTTAGCTAAAGCTTCCATGCTTGTTTGGCGTGGGTGCTCGTCAACTTCAAAAGTAACTGTTTTTCTACGTTCTTTAACTTCAACAGGTACGATTTGGTCTTTGAACAGACCTTCTTCGATAGCTTTTTGAGCACGTTCTTGTGATTGTAGTGCAAATGCATCTTGCTCTTCACGAGTAAATTCATATTTCTTCGCAACGTTATCTGATGTTAGGCCCATTGTAATATCTTCGCCGTAAACTTCAGATGGTTGTGAACCTGGTTGGCTCGCTGTGTTCGGGTCTTTCAATTCAACGTTCCCAGCTCTAACACCGAAACGTACGCCACTTACATAGTAAGGTGCAGTACTCATTGATTCTGCCCCACCAACAAGTAGGATTTCGCCGTTTTCACTTTGAATTTGTTGAACCGCATTGTTGATAGCTTGTAAGCCAGAACCACATTGACGGTGTAGTGTATAACCTGGTACGGATAGTGGTAGACCTGCACGAAGTGATGACACACGAGCGATATTCGAAATATCTGCTGACTGTTTTGCTTGGCCCAAAATAACTTCATCAATCGTATTTGGATCTACTTTTGTACGTTTTACTAATTCACGAATGACGTATTCGCCTAAATAATCTGCAGTGACGTTCCCCATTGCGCCACCTAATTTACCAATAGCAGTGCGGACACTGTCTACAATTACGACATTTTTTACCATAATAGATGTACCTCCTAATAAATTACAGAGCGTTTACGAAGTCTGCTTCTGTTTTCTCTTCTACTTCTTCTAAAGTTGCACCTGGCATTAATTCAACCAGTTTCATTTGATCGTCTTCGAATTTAAATACTGCTAATTCAGTAATTAACATATCTACTTTACGAGTTGACGTAATTGGGTAAGCACACTCTTTCAAGATTTTTGCTTCGCCAGTTTTTGTCGTGTGAGTCATTGTACAAATAACTTTTTTCGCACCACTTAACAAGTCCATTGCTCCACCAACACCGATGATGTTTTTACCTGGTACAGACCAGTTAGCTATACGACCAGTTTGGTCAGCTTGTAACACACCTAGAACTGCAACGTCAACGTGACCGCCACGGATCATACCGAATGACTCTGCACTGTTAAAGTATGAAGCACTTGCTAGTTCCGTAATTGGCATTTTACCAGCGTTTACTAGGTTTGGATCAACGTTATCTAAATCTTCTGGTCCAACACCAAGCATACCGTTTTCTGTGTGAAGATAAACTGACTCATCTTCTAAGTAGTTAGGGATTAAAGTTGGTACACCAATTCCTAGGTTAACAACAAGTGGTCCAACTAGTTCTTTTGCTGCGCGCTTTGCAATACTATTTTGAATTTCTGCTTTTCTACTCATTTTTTAACAACACCATCTTTCGTTAGAATATCTTTTGCTAATACAATCGCATCTACAAATAGGTGCGGCGTTACGATTTCTTCTGGGTTTAATTGTCCAACTTCAACGATTTCGTCAACTTCAACAATTACGTGGTCAGCTGCTGTAGCCATAACTGGGTTGAAGTTACGAGCTGTTTTGTAATAAACTAGGTTTCCTAATTTATCAGCTTTTTCTGCACGAACAAGTGCTACGTTTCCGCGTAGGCCAGTTTCCAGGATGTATTTTTTACCATCAAATT
>CAZLGI010000061.1:3191-8448 GCA_964558995.1 uncultured Carnobacteriaceae bacterium
GCCTGCGCGCATTCTTTCGGCCAGTGTTCCTTGTGGGTTTAATTCTAGTTCGATTTCACCACGTTGGTAGGCATCACCAACATCACGGTTACTTGTGAAGTAAGAGCCAATTCCCTTAGCAATTTTACCTTGGTTCAATAATTTACCTAGACCTTGTCCAGATTCACCTAGGTTATTACTTACGATCGTTAAACCTTTTACTTCTTTTTCAGTTAATCCTTCGATTAGTGATAGTGGTGCACCGATTAGTCCAAATCCACCTACTAATAGTGTGTCGCCGTCTTTAACAGCTGCTAATGCATCTTGAATAGAGTCTTTAATTTTACTCATTTTCATTCTCCTAACTATTTTTTATAATTTTGAAAAGAATTCACGAACTGCTTGATTAATTTCAGCTCTTGTTTCGAATACCATTGTGTAATGGTTACTGTCAGAGTATGCAACTTCAATGTTCGGGTACGCTTTGATTGTGTCTTCGTAATGCTCAGGTAAAAACAATGGTGGGTTCGCACCGATACCGCCTGAAGCTTGAACCAATAGTGTTGGTTGTGAAATTTGTGGTCCAACTTCTAATGGGTTAAATTCCCAGAAGCTTTCCCAGTCGTTACGTACAACCAGTTCTGATGCTTTGTTTTCCCAGTAGTCACCGTGGTTTTCAATTTCATAAGCTAAAACTGATTCAATATGTGGACCTCTTACGATACCTAGATTTTCATAACCTGTTGCGACTTCTTCAATGTATTGTTCATCAGAAGTAAAGTGTTTGCTCAAACGTCCTAGTGATGGTTCTACGATTGGGCGTTGGTGCTCTGACATTGTTGCTGCTCCATCTAATAAAACAACTGCTTTCACTTTGTCTGATTTACTTGCAACTAAACTTGCAATAAATGCTCCCATTGAGTAGCCCATTAAGATGACATCTTCAAGTTTTAACTCGTCGATAATCGCTTGGACATCTTTCACATGTTCGAATATATGACTGTCGTTATTAGTTGCCTTGCTGTTTGCTCTGCCATATAAGTCCATCGTGATGAAACGATAGTCAGCACCAAATTCTTGTGCGTAATAACTTAATTGCATTGCATTTCCAGTTAAACCATGAATTCCAACGATTGTACCTTTGTTAGCAGTTCCTGTGTCGTGGATTTGGATGGAACGATTGTTCACGTCTAATAGATATTTTTTCAATGTTCTTCCCCCTCAATCTATATAAATAAAAATGACCTTATAAAAGGGGTCATGTTTGCTTCGCGCAAACAATGGTGATCCCTTTTATAAGGCCAAATGGTTATTAATGGAAGTTAAAAAAGGTTAGCTTTCTTAACGATTAATAAACAGGCTTATCTATTTAATTTTCTGATGTTTCAGTGCTTCCTTCACCAATAATATCGTTGTATCGTTGATGTGCTACTTTTAGCGCAACAATCATCGAGTTTTGCGAAGGTGCATGATAATTTTCCTTGATGATATCAATAATTGGATTTAGGTCGTCCTTAAAATTAACACCAATCAACAGCTTTTTGAAGTAATTTTTCACAACTTGTGTCATCACAGTTACTTCAACATCCACGATAACGTGGCTTTCCTTGTGAATCTCCAGAATCATTCCCATGTACTTATTATTCTCATACATTGGTGTATTCTGAGGAGCTTTGGAATAAGCCGTTACAATCAAAGTTGGTATGTTCAAGCAATCCCTTCTTTCCGCTCATTATAATACTTTTGTCTGTACTATTGTAGCATGAAAAACAAGGTTTTGCAATCGCTGCCGCGGGTAACATCATACAAAAGGTACTGGCGAAGTTCTCGCCAATACCTCCTGATTAACCTTTATGGCTTAATAAAATTCGCGAGCGTATTTCTTAACTTTTTCGATGTCAACCGTTAGACCAAATCCTGGTCCATCTGGAATTACCAATTCAAAGTCTTTAACTTCTAGTTCTTCAACAGTGATGCGGTCTTTGTATAAGAATTGTCCGAACAGTTCAGTTCCGAATTCGAAATCAAAGATTGTCGCATATACTGAAAGTGCCATTGCGGATCCTAGACTACTTTCGATCATTGTTCCACCGTATAGTCCTAAGCCAGCTCCTTCTGCAAGTGCAGCAACCTTCTTAGTTTCTAACAACCCACCGTGTTTACATGGTTTCAATGCAAGACTGTTTCCAGCTCTTGTTTTAGCGATACGGTATGTATCTGTTACGTAAGTTGAAGATTCGTCAGCCATGATAGGAACATCAAAACGCTCTGTCAAACGAGCCATTCCTTCGTAGTTCCATACTGGTAATGGTTGTTCAACCATATTTACGCCGTACTCTTCAAGTTTTTTGATGCAACGTAGAGCTGTGTCTTCGTCCCATGCTTGGTTAATGTCAACAGTGATTTTCGCTTGATCGCCAACTGCTTCGATGATTTGACGTACATGTTCGACGTTCTCGTCTGGATCGCCTTTACCAATTTTCAGTTTGAAAATTTTGTGACGTTTAATAGCAAGCATGTGCTTAGCTTCTTCAATATCTTTTTGCGTGTCGCCTGATGCAAGTGTCCAAGCTAAAGGAATTGAGTCGTGGATTTTTCCGCCTAGTAAGTCGTAAGCTGGAATTCCTCTTTGGCGTGCAGCTAGGTCAATTAGAGCACCTTCTACAACAGCTTTTGAGTAGTTATTTCCTTTTGCAAATTTACCAATTTCCCACATAATACGGTTGAAATCTTTTGCTTCGCGGCCAATAACTTGTCCAGCTAAGTATGTATCAATGTTAGCTTTGATTGCTTCTGGTGTTTGTTCACCGTATGCAATGCCACCAATGTTGGCTACTTCAGACCAACCTTCAGTACCGTCTTCGTCGATTGCACGACCTACGATGATTGCTTGAGATGTAATAGTAGTCATTGATAATTGGTGAGGTCTCACCGTTTCCATGTCTAAGATATACGTTTTAAATTCTTTAATTGCCATTTTTACCTATCTCCTTTTAATGTTTTTTATTTTGTATTTAAGTGATCACTAAGTTCAAACCAGCTAGGAATCCCAGAGGTTAAAATGATGACATAACCTAAATCTGCTAACTCTTCTTCGGTTACGCCGTGTTGACGGGCATTCTCGACATGAGGTCCAGCGCCTTTGCCATCTAACTCTGTAATGTACATCCCAACTAATGCAAGGTACTTTCTTGATTCAGACACACTACCTGCAGCCATAATTACTGCTTCAGGATCTTCTAGATTTGCCAAGACTTTATCTAAAATCGGTGCTCCAGTCCATTCTTTCAACTGGTTGACAACATCTTCCAGCGTTTCGTAACTTGCTGCTGGTTCAAGATTTTTTCCATCTTTGTCGTTGATGTACTGAGCAACTGCTAATAAGGAATGCTCTAGAGCTTCTTTTCCTTTGTAAACATATGCTACTAAGAAATACTCAACTAAATCTTCTAACTTAGACCCTTTGTTAAGCGCGGCTTGTGTGTGATACACCATGCTGCGGTCATATAGACGGCCTGCGTTGAATGCTGCAATGAGTTCATCTTTTTCGATGTCACTCAAAACATCTGACTTAAATGCTTCGGATCGAATGTTAGTATAGTACTCTAACATTTTCGGATTATAATCGTGCATGATTTGAACCCATGCCGGTACATCCTTGTAAACTTTTCTGAAATACTCTAATGCTTCAGACATAAAATCCTCCTCTTACTACTTTTATACACCAAAGAATACTGGTACTAAGAACTGAACTAGTAGGATAATTCCTACAAATGATACTAATACGAATGGAATACCGATTTTAATTAGTTCTTTCATCTCAAAATCGCCTTGTCCGTAGATAATACCCATTAGTGGAGTTCCACTTGGTAATGTAGCAGCAAATCCTGAACCTAGTGCAGCTGCAGTCATTAAGTAGAATGGTTCCATTCCTACTGCTTGACCAATTGATGCTGCGATTGGAATCATGATTGTTCCTGTTGCAGTGTTTGGTGCTACTTGTGTCACTAATAGTGCCATTGCAGTTACAACGATAATTAATACAAAGTCTGGTTGCCCTTGGAACAATAGTAATTGACTTCCTAACCATTCAGCTAGATCTGTTTGTGTAAATCCAGCAGCAATTGCCATACCACCCATTAACATCAAGATTACCGCCCAAGGCATTTTGCGAACTGCATCAGCATCTAAAATACGGCTTCCTTCTTTGTTAGGGATTAGGAACATAATAATAGCAGCGATGATCGAAATAACAGTATCAGACAATCCTGGAACGATATCTTGCCAGATGAATGTACGTGTTACCCAGAAGAATACAGTTAGTAGGAAAACAGTCATAACAACTTTTTCTTCATAACCCATGCTACCAAGTTTTTTCTTTTCACCTTCAATATAGTCTTTACCAGCAGCTAATTTTGTAACGTTGAATTTATAGTAAACATAATTCAAGATAATAACTGTAGTAATGATTTGAAGAATAGCTAAAGGTGCTTCAAAAACGATAAATTGTGCGAAAGGAACTTCAAATCCAATTAATGAATCAGAGAATGATGCTAGTGAAATATTTGTTGGTGTTCCGATCAATGTCATTGATCCACCAATGATAGCACCGAAACCAGTTGCCATAACAACGGACTTCTTGAATTTACTTGCATCTAGTGCGTTATCAGCACTTTCTTCTTTTAATAGGTCTGCAATCTTTGTTCCGATTGCGTTTGCGATTGGTAATAACATAAGAGCAGTTGCAGTATTAGATACCCACATTGAGATAAACGTTGCAGATAATAGAATACCAACGATTAGACGGTTTAAGCTCGTACCTACTAAGTTGATAATTGTCAGTGCGATACGGTTGTGTAAGTTCCAACGCTCTAAAGCTAATGCGATAGCAAATCCACCGAAGAACATGAAGATGGTATTGTTACCGTAAGCTGCTGCAGTTGGACCTGCGCCTAAAGAACCAGTAAGCGGTAGTAATACAAGAGGTACTAAACCAGTAATACCAGTGTTGATTGCCTCACTAATCCACCATGACCCCATTAATGCTAATGTAGCAAGTACCCCTACGCCAGCTTGTGATAGTCCATCAAATGGGATGACCCAAAAGATTAATACGAATAATACGATTCCAGTAATCAAGCCAATTAACTGACCTCTTTGATATGGTACTTTGTCTGTTTTTGCCATTTCTGTCAATCCTTCTTTCAAATGTTTTTATAATTGCTTGTATTGCCAAATCCTCCAAAAACCCCTTTTATGATGACCCCCTTTCTTCTCA
>CAZLGI010000062.1:0-8313 GCA_964558995.1 uncultured Carnobacteriaceae bacterium
ATGAAGCACAGTTTTTAGATTAATTAGTTTCTAACATGCATCAAGCTCAATGGATGATTCCATGAGTTTGATGCATTTTTTTGGAAGTTTACCACATTCTGGTGACAGCAGTAATACCATTAAAATTTTTTTACTAAACACCCTATTCATTAAAACTATGTGGTAATATTATGTTAATCTCATTAGAAGGAGTTGCGATATGACTGTAACTGTCTTTAAGGAAACTTGGCTGCATTTATTACGCAGTACGAAAAACAGATTGACGATTGTATTAGTCTTGCTTGGCCTACTTGCCTATGTCTTCCTGTTATTGCCTCAGCTTGATGGCTTTAATACGGTTGATCTAGACAAATTAGAGAGAAATACTCGCACGAATCAAGGTATTATGAATGCTGCAAGCGAAGATGGAAATTTTGACCTGAATATGTTTACTGGAAAGTCAGCTTACGTTGATTCTAAAAGAATCTATGAAAATAATCAGGCTTTGTTGGCGGCCATTAAAAATGGCGATGTGGCGCGCTACAGTGACGCGAGCTTACCGCAATTTCATTATGAAGATTTATATGAAAATAATTATGTTGGACGATCCATGTATCCCATGAAAGATTATCAGCACGATCTAAATAAATATAGTGGACGTGTGGCTAGTTATGATAACGCCGATTTAAGCTTCAACATGCTGCAAGAAAAAACAGCTTGGCAACAAATCCAACTCTTAGTCCACGATTGGGGCCCAACCTTCTTCATTGTTCTTGGCCTCTTTATTGCAGCTGATGTTTTTGTCTTTGGCATTCGCAAAAGGACCCAACGGATTGGCGTGCCTTTTGCTTGGGGAAGGTTTTTATTTATTCAATCTTTAGCAGTTTTATCCTTCCTACTGATTTTTTTCTTAGTCATTGGTTTTGTCTTTTTCCTAGCGGCTAGTCTTTTATTCGGCACTGGTTCGCTAGATTGGCAAGTCGTTCAGTTCACTTACAACGACATGCCTGAATTGATTGAAGATATCTACCCGCTCTTAAGTATAGGGAGCTTTCTTCTTCAAACTCTGCCCTTTTTCCTTATGATGCTCTATCTGTTCACTCGGCTATCCGTTCTCTTTTCGCTCATTTTTCGCCAAGGGGTTGTCGTCTTTGTAGCTGGTTTATTCACTTTTATTTTTGAAAGACTTTATTTCAGCCGGACAACGAGGGACCTTTTTGGTATTGATGTTAGTAAGTTTCCACAGACTTATTTTGATTTTACTAAGGTCATTTCAGGAGAAAAGAACTTTTTATTAAATACCGAAACGATTTCGGTGGATCAAGGTCTTATCATCATGTTACTAACGATTGTTGCAGTCGAAGTCGCCTTGGCTGTGGCGGTTCATTTCCGCACACGCCAACGTTTCATCCAGTAAAGGAGGGGAAAAGATGCATTTAGCGAAATGGGAATGGAAAAAGTTATTGCGTGATTGGAAAACCCGAATTTTATTCGTGGGCTTCCTGCTATTCTTCGGCTCTTTTTCCCTTTTATACCAACAACAGTATTTAACTTTTCCAGAAGAGGAAATGAACGAACAATATTTAACGATTCATGAAATATTCAACTCGATTCCCCGAAGTGTTTTTGTCGGTCCGGATGGGGAAGAGGTTTACGATACCTTAGCGGAGCTGCAAGTATTGTATGGCATGCAATTGTACATTTTATCTAAACGCGACGGGAATGTGATTAAAGGATTCGAAGATATTTTCGACAGTTATTTAGAAAATGGGACGAACATTGCTCGCAACAATGCGGAGCTGTTAACCCTGACTAACTTCGAACACTACGATTATTTAATCAGCTATTTACCCGACCAAGAAAGAATTCATCAAGATGTCGCTTTCTATGATTATATGGAAGAAAACAATCTGGAAATCGAATGGAATGCTTTTTCTGCCAGTAATATTTTCTTAGAAGAAGTGAATATTGTGATTGGCTTGGTGATGTTTCTCTTCGTGGCTCTCTTAGGCTGCGATGCCTTCACCAAGGATCAGCGGAGAAACTGGAGCATTACGCAAGGACTTCCCGTTACTTGGCGAAAACAATGGCACACCCGAAGCTTCCAATTATGGTCACTGATGTGGCTGGCCACTTTGTTAGGACTTTTTGCCAGTTACGTAATCAGCCTCCAAATAGAGTCTCAAGGCAGTATGTCCTATCCGGTAATCATTTACACGCAAAATGGCTACGTCCCCATCGCGATTTGGCAGTACTCCCTCATCGCAATTGGCTCGGCCATGGTACTTAGTTACTTGTTGATGTTAGTGACGGTTGGTCTCAGCTGGGTATTCCGCACAATTTATTTGACTATTTTGATGACACTAAGCATTTATTTTGTGCCTTTCTTGTGGCAAGTGGTTCAGGCATTCACCTCTTGGCAACCAAGTTTGTACTTCCATATCGAATCAGTGTTAATGGGCGATATGGCTGCCAAGACCGGTCTCAGTGGTGTCTTTAGTTGGAAAGGACTCATCTTATTCCTAGTGTCTTTCTTGCTTATTGAAGGAATGTTCAATAAAGTCTTTGACCGCATCCAAACTCAATCACACGGCTTACAAAGGAGGATCAGCACATGATGAAAAAAACGTTTCTGCTATTGCTGACCATTCCCTTATTAGCTGCTTGTAGTACCTCGACCGGAATCGCTAACCAACGTTACAATGGACGCGTAATCGAAATGAATGAAGAAGCCATTACTGCTTATGACAAGCGTCAAGAAATCATCGGCAGTGAAAAAGAAGCTGTTGCTATCGACATTCCTGACTTCTTCCTCGAGTCGTCTTTAGAGTGGGCAGGACAAGAGGAACCTTTCCCTTTAACTGAAGACGTACTTGTCGTTGGGCAAGATATCTCGGCAGGTCGCTATACAATAA
The DNA here is from genome assembly GCA_964558995.1 of uncultured Carnobacteriaceae bacterium. GTDB lineage: Bacteria > Bacillota > Bacilli > Lactobacillales > Aerococcaceae > Jeotgalibaca. Next base: position 2,895 of record CAZLGI010000062.1, read on the forward strand.
TAAAAAGTGAAAAGATGCCATCAGGTTATCTAACTGTCGCTGATTCAAATAGCAATGTTATTTTCGAACATTTTTTGGATTATAACTTTGATACGTTGGAGCTGAATCTGCATGAGGGCTTGCAACTATGGGCTAACGAAGGCCGTGAACCAAGACTCGAATTATACGGCACGCGTATCGAACCTGGCTCAAATATGGTTCATATCGGTGGACCCGAAGCACCACCTCTCGAAGAAAATGAAACATTACTCTATAACGGTGTTCATCATGTCGGTGTAGAAATTGACGCAGGTTTATATGATGTCAAAGTTCTTCCCTCTTATAGTGGTTCAGGCTCAAATTATCTTTATTTACTCGATCCAAACGGTCACTTTCAACTTTTTGAATTAAAAGTCTCTCCTTGGCAATTTGCTGAAACAGGAATTGAAATCGAATTTGAAGAAGACCAGATTATTTTCGTAGTCAATATAGAAGGCTTGCATTTAACACCGATTGAATAGGTGAAACGTGAAGGGGCAAATATTAGCCTCCTCACGTTTTTTTGAACCTCCTTTTCCAACTCTAATACCTCCTAACAATCACTATTTAGACGCTTTCCTTACAATTGTTAGGTTGACTTAAACTTATATTAAAGTATACAATAATTATTAAATAGAAAAGAGGGCAATAGTATGGTAGACGTAACTTGGCAGAATATATTATTTGCATTTGGCTTGACCGTATTTGCAGGTCTTTCTACCGGTGTAGGAAGTGCCTTAGCGTTCTTTACGAAAAAAACGAATGAAAAATTCTTATCGGCAGCATTAGGCTTTTCCGCTGGGATTATGATATATGTTTCCTTTGTAGAAATTTTAGTAAAAGCACGCACATCTTTAGATAATGTTCATGGAGCAACCTGGGGAAATATTTACACGACGCTTGGTTTCTTCGGTGGGATTGCACTTATTTGGATTATTGATATGTTTGTTCCTGATAAAAATAACCCCCATGAAATCCGTGACGTGTCGGAAATGGACGATGACCAGAAGAAAAATGATGATTTGATGCGGATGGGTGTTATGTCTGCTTTAGCAATTGGGATTCATAACTTCCCAGAAGGATTAGCAACCTTTATCGCTGCCTTGGAGGATCCAGCAACGGGTATTAGTATTGCAATTGCGATTGCAATTCATAACGTTCCAGAAGGTATCGCGGTCTCTGTTCCTATCTATTACGCAACAGGTAGCAGACGCCAAGCTTTCAAATATAGCTTCTTATCCGGCTTAGCAGAACCTATCGGCGCATTGGTTGGTTTCCTATTCTTGATGCCATTCTTGAGTGAAACGATGTTTGGTATCATCTTCGCAATCGTAGCAGGAATCATGGTTTATATTTCCTTAGACGAACTTTTACCAACCGCAGAAAAATACGGCGAACACCACATTGCGATTGGTGGATTAGTTGCTGGTATGGCTGTGATGGCTGTGAGTTTGATTTTGTTGTCTTAAATAGTTTTAGAAAAAAGCGAACGTGTTTCGCTTTTTTATTTTGTCTTTTTTTGTATTTTAATTTAATAATAGAAGAAAATCGTTAAATTATACTTCTAAAAACTTTTCGAGATTTATTAAAAAATCCTAATCACTTTTTGTTCAACTTCAAACAATCTTACATTTTTCTTTTCCTTTCAAAATATATATATATTAACTTTATGGTTCGTTTAATTTATTTACAAACCCATTAACCCCAGTACATACGCATATATATCGGTTTTTAATGATAGGCTGCTGTACATAAATTTAATTTTTTTACAAGATTTTTATTTGTAAAAAATAAAATAATTCTGTTGTGTTGAAAAAATGTAAATGCTAACATGTACTCAACTGCATTTTTTTAGCACTACATTTGCAGAAAAAATATATTTTAAGAATGAGGGAAGAAAATGAAGAAAAATTTTTTAAGATTAGCTTTAGCAGGAGCAGCAATGATTACATTAGTTGGTTGCGGTGGAGGGAACTCTGATGCAGATTCAGGCAACACGACAGCAAAAAAACAAACGCTGAAGTTAGCATTTAACCAATCAGATGAACATCCTCAATATAAAGCTTTAGAAGAAATGGGCGAAGCTTTTGACAAAGCAACAGACGGCGCCTATGAAATTGAAATTAGCCCGAACGAATTGCTAGGAGCACAAAAAGACGCATTTGAACTTGTGCAAAACGGAACGATTCAAATGGCAATGGTTGCTAACTCAATCGTTGAAAATGTTAATGCTGACTTCGCTGTTATCGGTTTACCATATGCTTACGATAGTGAAGAGCACCAAGAAAAAGTATTTACTTCTGGTATTTTAGATGAATTATTTGCAAGTACAAAAGATCAAAAAATTAATGTTTTAGCTGCCTTTACTGCAGGCTCACGTTCAGTTTATACTGACAAGCCAATCGAAAAACCTGAAGATTTAGCAGGATATAAAATTCGTGTAATGGAATCACCAACTTCAATCGCTATGTTAAACGCAATGGGTGGTGTTGCTACTCCAATGGCACAAGGTGAAGTTTATACAGCGGTTCAACAAGGTATTTTGGACGGTGGAGAAAATAACGAAATTACATACGCTGACTTAAAGCACTATGAAATTGCTCCTTATTTCTCAAGAACCAAACATTTAATGATCCCTGACTTATTAATTATCAACTCAGACCTTCTTGAAGGAATGACAGCAGAGCACCAACAAATTTTGAAAGACCTATCTAAAGAATATACCGCTCGTGAATTCGACCTTTGGAACGAACAAATCGGTGACGCAATTGCAATGGCTGAAGAAGCGGGAGCAATTTTTAGTGAGGTTGACATCAAGCCTTTCCAAGATGCAAACCAAGCAGTAATCGATGACGTTACTTCAAAGAGCGATAGCTCAAAAGCTTTGTATGACGAAATACGTAAATTAGCAGACGAGTAATCTCTCGTCTGTTTTACCAAAAAAAGCATAAACATTAAAACTTGCTCTATGTTTAATTAGAAAAGAAGAGGAGTATCCATCAATGGAAACTGCAAAAAACATCATTAACAAAACGATTGAATGGGTGTGTGTCATTTTATTTGCACTAATGACCATTTTAGTAACCTATCAAGTCATCACTCGTTATTTCTTTGACAATCCGAATGCTTATACCGAAGTACTTTCTAAGTATATGTTTGTTTGGATGATTCTATTTGGTTCAGCTTATGTATTTGGTTTACGTGAGCATATGAATATTGGCTTTATCCGAGACAACCTACCAGAAAAAGCTCGTATCATCGTAGAGATGATTGGAGAATTCATTACGGTTCTTTTTGTAGGTGGCGTTATGATTTATGGTGGTTACTTCCAAATGGTCGATCAAATGGGCCAACTTGATGCCGCACTTCAAATTCCAATGGGACTTATTTATTCAGCAGTTCCAATTAGTTCACTTTTCATCATTTTTTATTTTGTTTACAACGAAATGGAACTATTTAGAGAATTAAAACGTAGCATGAAGGGAGAGGAAGAATAATGGATCAAGCAATGATGATTGCCTTAGTAATGCTATTTTCTGTTATAGTCATGTTGGGTATGGGTATACCGATCAGTATCAGTATTGGAGCAGCCTCTACTATCTCGATGTTATTCATCCTTCCTTTTGGAAATGCTATGACTACATCGTCTCAAAAGATTTTCTCAGGTATTAACTCGTTCTCTTTATTGGCGATTCCATTTTTCATCTTGGCCGGTAATATAATGAATAATGGTGGTATCGCCATACGACTCGTTAACGTTGCTAAGATTTTCAGTGGTAAAATGCCTGGTGCTTTAGCACAAACAAACGTTGTAGCTAATATGCTTTTTGGCGCAATTAGTGGTTCTGGTGTTGCGGCTGCAGCTGCAATCGGCGGTACTTTAGGTCCATTAGAAGAAGCAGAAGGTTATTCTAAAGAATATATTGCTGCGGTTAACATCGCGTCTGCCCCTACTGGAATGTTGATTCCACCAAGTAATACATTAATCATCTATTCTACCATTGCAGGTAGTGTTTCTGTTTCAGCTTTATTTATGGCAGGTTATATCCCTGGTATCATTTGGGGCTTTGGCGTCATGTTAATTGCCGGAATCATGGCTAAAAATCGTGGATACCAATCAAATGAAAAAGTATCATTTAACGTTGCTCTTAAAACGATTTTAGATGCAATTCCAAGTTTATTATTAATTGTTATTGTTATTGGCGGTATTTTAAGAGGGGTCTTTACAGCAACTGAAGGTTCAGCGATTGCAGTTGTGTATTCATTAGTACTGAGCTTTATATACCGCTCAATCAAAGTTAAAGATCTACACAATATTTTCCTAGAAAGTGCAAAAATGAGTGCGATTGTTATTTTCATGATTGGTGTATCATCAATTATGAGTTGGGTAATGAGTTTTACTCACATTCCACAAATTATCGCAAACTCCCTACTTAGCATGACTGACAGCAAGATTGTGATTCTAATGATTATGAATATTATTCTACTTATTGTTGGGACATTCATGGACCCAACACCAGCAGTATTAATTTTCACACCAATCTTCTTGCCAATCATGACTGACTTCGGTATGCATCCTGTTCACTTTGGTATTATGATGGTGTTCAACCTATGTATTGGAACAATCACACCACCAGTTGGACCGATCTTATTCACAGGATGTAAAGTGGCCGGCGTAAAAATTGAAGAAGTATTCAAAACACTTATTCCTTATTTCGCAATCACGATTATCCTTCTATTGGTAGTCACTTATATTCCAGCTTTATCAATGACTTTACCTAACTTGTTAGGACTAATTAAATAATAAAAGCGGCAGTGAAGGATTTCTTTTAATCCTTTACTGCCATTTTTATATAAAAAAATACCGAAAGCTCCTATTGAAAGAAACTCGCGGTATTAATAATTATTTTTATGGAAAAGCGTTACCCTTCTTCTTACGTTGAAACAGACTTTTTCTTTTACCCTTTATTTCCAATGATTCTGTTGTATCCATTCAATGCCACTCCTTGTTTATCTAATAAATATATGAGTTAAAGTCTCACGTTATTTATATCGGCATCTTAGGTCACAAAGTTAACTAATTTGAAACTTTCGTACTATTAATTTCTTGCGATGCTGCTGATTCTTCAGATACAGAAGCAATCTCACTAATTTTGATTCTTTTTGAATGTTTTCAACTGAGTAAGTAATTTCTTTTACTGAGCTTGCAATTTGTTCGGATAATTTTCTTACTTCATCTGCAACTACAGCGAAACCTAAGCCATGTTCGCCGGCACGCGCTGCTGGTAAACATCCATCGTGCTAGCAAGAATACTTGCTGATTGAGAGAGTTCTTCACTCTGCTGAGCTAAGTCCTCAGCGCTCTCATTGATGTTACGAATGATTTCAGCTAGTTGCGTTT
>CAZLGI010000063.1:0-8276 GCA_964558995.1 uncultured Carnobacteriaceae bacterium
TGCCTTTGTATTCTTTTACTAATGCCGCATTGTTGCGGATATCTTCAGGCGTCACTAAGCCTGTTAACTTATCGAAGCGCACTGATGTATTTTTACTTAACAATGTCGCTACGAATTGAGAACAAAAATATGCTTTCTTTCTTTCAATTGGTCTGTCTAAAACGACTCCTATTAGTCCAATAAAGTTATAACCATATTTTTTTTCTTGCTCTTCAATATTCTCGACAAATTCTTTCATTTTTATATACTCTTCATCTGTTACCTGCAGTGAAAAAATCTCACAACTGGCATATTTAAAAAAGCCGCCTGTGACATTTTCAATCGAAAAACCACCAAAGAACGGGTTCCATGGTACTTTCCGCCCGAAACTATAGACTCTACTTAGGTTCGGATCGAAGGAAAATGATGCGTGATTATATGGTTGTTTCGTATATAACTTAATAATGCGCGATAATACTGTTTTAGTTCCTGTTAAAACAATATAAACAGTTTTCATAATATTACTCCTCATCACAAACTCTATAACATCAGTATACTCTATTTGTTAAGTAAATAGTTCAGCCTTTAGGAGGATAACTCTTACTTTTCTCTTAATTTATCTATAATTTTTATAGTAATGCAGTTAAATTGAGAGAATATGCATCGCATTTGTAATTTATTTTGATTTTGAGTGACGCGTATCAGACTGGCGTCGTTTTTTTGGCGGTCGATACTCCGTAAGTGTATTATACGGTTGGTACACCTTGAAGTCAATATGAAAATGAACACGCGTTGGTTGAGGTGTGTAGGAGGATCTATCATTCTATTTTCTCCCAAATAAAAAAGGAAGCAAACACCCCTCTCGAGGCATCCACTTCCTTACAAAATACTTTTTAACGGTTCAACTTTGATGAAAAACTACTACCCATAATCGCACGAATATCAGCATCAGAGACAAGGTTTAAGTCTCCGGTAATCGTCAATTTCAACGCACTTGCAGCCATCGCGTAATCAACTGAATCTTGGTTACTAAATTCATGAATCATACTATGTATAAAACCTGCACCGAATGCGTCGCCGGAAGCAACACCTTCCATAATATGCATTGGATAGATAGTTGTTTCATAAAACGTATCATCTGTGTAAAGAACACCCATCCACTCGCTCTCTTCAACTGAATGAATGTTACGTAAAATACTCGCAACAGTATGGACTTGTGGGAAACGTATGGTAATTTCTTTCATTGCTTCTTTATAATCCGCAATTTGGTTAATGCCTGTCGACATGTCGCCATCGAATGCTCTGATGGCTAGCGCAGATTCGAAGTCTTCGTCGTGAGCTACGCAAACTGTCACATATTTCATAATCTCATTCATGTAAGCTTGTGCGTCTTCTGGTGACCACATTTTGCCGCGGTAGTTCAAATCGCAAACGACTTCAATATCATTTTCACGACAGTACTGGCAGGCTTCTAAAATCACTTTACCCATTTCTTTTGAAATTGCTGGTGTAATTCCTGAGAAATAAAAAACCTCAACATCTTTCAATAGTTCTGACCAGTTAAATTCATCAGCTGTTGCTTCATAAATCGCACTGTGTTTACGGTCATAGACCACGTTTGTTTGACGAACACTGGCACCTTTTTCAAAATAATAAACGCCTAAGCGGTCACCTCCACGTAAGATTTTGTCCGTGTTAACGCCGTATTTTCTAAAGGTTGCGAGTGCTGTATCGCCTAGAAGATTGTTCGGTAGCTTAGTTAAAAATGCCACGTCATTGCCTAGTAGTGCTAAAGAAGTCGCAACGTTTGCTTCTGCCCCTCCATATGCTGCTTCAAAGGAATTTGCTTGTAAAATACGTTCGTTTCCTGGTGTTTTCAGACGTAACAGCGCCTCACCCATTGTTAGTACTTTGGTCATTTATACCCTTCCTTTCTCTCATCAGTCATAATATAACACATCAATCACTAGTTAAGAGTCTAGAATTATTCTTTTTCCCTCTATTTATTTGCTCACTTCACAAACACAAGCTATTATTAGGATAATGAAAATATATTATATCGTTTGACCCCGAAAAATCGACGGTTCTTGCGTATACTATAGTGTAGAGAAAAAAGGTGGTGAGATGTGAGTATGAGTGAAGAACATAATATTGTCGCGCTAGTTTACGCCGCAAAAGAAAGCAATGAGGCAGCAGATGACTTATTGGTTCAATATCTTCCTTTTATAAAGTCTGAAACTGCGAAATTTATTAATCGCCCTCCTCAAGAAGGAAGAGATGATGAATTGTCGATTGCGATGTTTGCTTTTCATGAGGCGACTTTGGCTTATAAAAAAGGTAAGGGAGCGTTTCTTTCCTTCGCAGCACGGGCGATTCGAAATCGGTTGATTGATTTCAGTCGAAAAGAGAAACGACATACAAATTTAATTCCGCTTGACGAACAGCAAGATGATGCTGAGGACGATCGAACTTTAATTGAAAAGGCTGGAATCGGCGAAGATAACGTTGATGAGTACGTTTCGCAGTCAATGGCTGAGGAAGAGATTACTCACTTCTCAACTGAATTGGCGACTTTTAGCTTGAGTTTAACGGATATCGCCGCAAGCAGTCCAAAGCAAAAGCGGACGTTAGAAGCTTGTCACCAAGCTCTTAATTATGCGATTGATTATCCGGAAATTTTTGACACTTTGACAAAAACGAAAAAACTACCAATTAGCCAACTTGCTAAGGGCGCAAAAATCAGCAAAAAAGTATTGGAGCGTCATCGTGATTATATGATTGCGATTTTAGTTGCCTATACAAACGGCTTTGAGATTATTCGCGGCCATCTACAACAAATAGTACCGAAAGGAGGTCAACCCGAATGAATTATCTCGTAATGGAATGTCACCGTAGTTATGCGGTTGTATTAGACAATGATGGTCGTTTTTTGAAAGTAGCCAACTTAGGTTACGAGGTAGGTCAAAAGGTTGACACGATTGTGGAAGCTGAAACGCCGTCGAATGTCACCCCGATCCATCTTAACCGACATGTGAAACAAGTATTAGTCGCTGTTGCTGGCCTATTAGTCTTTTTCCTAGGATCTTGGCCCTTCTTTTTCCAATCGTTTGGAACGGTCCAACTACAAATTAACCCACACGTTGAAATATCCGTCAATCGACTGGATTACGTCATTGACTTGGAAGGCTTGAACGCTGACGGGGAAGAATTAATTGACGGTGTCAGCATATTTGGGAAAAAGGTGAAGGAAGTGTCGCACGAATTAACTGAGCTTGCGATTGACAAAGGCTACTTAAGTGAAGGCGGTCAAATTTCCTTAACTGTTTCTGGTAAAAATGACGACTGGCGCGTCAGAACCGAAGATCAACTGCGACATGATTTAATGGCAGACTTTGAGAATCAATTTACGATTATTATCAAGTCTAATAATGAATCTGCCGAACCAGACTCTTCTACAAGCGAGTCTGAGATTATCCATGAAATAGAAATCCCATCCCCTCCTCCTGTTTCGGCCCAGCCTAAACCTTTTGAGGACGATTCGGATTATGACGACACTGACTATGATGATTCTTTATATGGAGACTCTTTGTATGAGTTTGACGATGACAGTAATTACAACGACACCGATGATGATGACCTAGGGGAATCTGATTATACAGATGGTGACTCGGTTTATGATGACTCTGATTATGACGTCTCTGATTACAATGATTCGGATTATGATGACGATTAAAAAAATCTTTTTCAATCGACCCCGGTTTTGAGAAAGTGTCTCCGTATTCTATTTATATAAGGCAAAACGATTGCCTGATGACAAAAAAGGAGAATCACTATGGTAAAGAAAAATATAATGGTTAAAGTTTTATCTCTTATTGCATTGGTTTTTGTTTTAGTAGGTTTGACGGCATGTGGACAAGGAACAGATACGGCGGCGGTCACGACTTCCGCTGAGAGTACGAAAATTGCATCTAACGGTACCCTTATCCTAAAGGTAAACCCTGAAGTTGCAGTTCACTATGACGACGAAGGTTTTGTAACTGGAGTAACTGGTAAAAACAAAGATGGTAAAAAGCTTACAGAAACTTATACAGGTTTCGAAGGTAAAGACGCACGAGTAGTTGTGAATGAAGTCATTGCGGCAATTGGTGAAGCTGGTTATTTTGTAGAAGAAATTGAAGGCGACCCTCGTAAAATTACGATTGAGTTAGAACGTGGATCGGTTGTTCCAACTGAGTCATTCGTGGTTGATATTGTTTCTGACATTCGCGATTTCGTAAATGGACAAAATTGGGAAGCACCGGTTGAAGTAAAAAACGGCGGCACAGACTATGATGATACTGATTATGGCCCGAACAATGATGGGGTAACGGATTATGACGATACTGACTACGGTCCTAACAATGACGGGGTAACGGATTATGATGATACAGACTACGGTGACGGGGTAACGGATTATGACACTGATTACGACTCGCCATACGACGACACGAACTATGACACGCCTTATGATGATTCTGCGTATGATGACTCACCATACGATGATACCGACTCACCTTATGACGATACGGACTACGATGATTCAGATTATGATGACTCAGATTACGATGATTCAGACTATGATTAAACAAAAGCCCGACCTCACCCTTAGACATGAAATGAAACATACGATTACAAAGGTGGAAGAATGGGAACTTTCAAAACGACTTAGAAAACTTTTCCCCCATGATCCCCATGCTGACTCACACGGTTCTTACCGTGTGAGTAGTTTGTATTTCGACACGCCAAACGATAAAGCTCTTCGTCAAAAAATTGATGGTATCAACCATCGCGAAAAATTTCGCTTACGTTATTATGGGAATACTCCCACCTTTATCCGCTTAGAAAAGAAAATTAAAACAAACGGCTTAGCGGCGAAACAATCCGCTACGCTTACTATTGAAGAAACAAAAGAACTACTTAAAGGAAATATCGATTTCCTTTTGAAAAGTGATCATCATCTTTTAATTGAATTATATAGTAAAATGCGCGGCGAACGCCTGCAGCCGAAAACGATCGTGAGCTATGAACGTGAAGCCTTTGTTTACATACCTGGCAACGTTCGCGTGACGCTTGATCGAAATCTTAAGTCTGGTTTATATCGGACGGATTTTTTGAACCCTAACTTACATGAAGTATCGGTCTCAGATGAGTTAACTGTGCTAGAAGTAAAATATGACTCCTTTTTACCTGATATTGTTCGCATGGCTGTACAAACACAGCACCAACGAACGGTTGCCTATTCGAAATACCAAATAGCCAGACGTTACGATTAAATTTACGAGGAGAATTCTTATGCCAACTACGTTTCAAGACATTTTCAAATCCAGTTTTTTAGAAAATATGACTAGTTTTTCATTTTTAGATATGGTCATTGCGATGGGGTTAGCCTTTTCTTTAGGCCTCTTCATTTTTTACGTTTATAAAAAGAGTTACGCAGGCGTGATGTATTCGTCAACGTTCGGCGTGACCTTAATGGCTTTAGCGATGATTACGACTTTGCTAATTATGGCCGTGACAACGAATATTGTGTTGTCGCTTGGTATGGTTGGTGCGCTATCGATTGTTCGCTTCAGAACGGCGATTAAAGAACCGTCTGACATTGCCTTCCTGTTTTGGAGCATCGCAGTTGGGATCGTGCTCGCAGCTGGTCTCCTGCCGCTTGCATTGTTTGGAAGTTTGTTTATTGGAATCGTCCTACTGGTCTTTTCACAACATCAAACGCACGAGCAACCTTATATTCTTGTTGTTCACTGCGATGGTCAAGATAGCGAGCAAATCGCCTCTGATTTTCTACATAAACAAGTGAAAAAATTGTCGCTGAAAAGTAAAAGCGTATCACCTGGTCAAACTGAATTGAACTATGAACTACGCTTGAAAGATGCCAACACAAACTTTATTAACGAATTAGCCGAAATGCCGGGTATCAATCATACGGTCATGGTATCTTACAACGGCGATTATATGGGATGATGACATGTTAAATAAACAGTACATCGATAAAATAGTTTGGCTCGTGATGGGGATTGCGGTCGTCATCACGCTTGCTTTTATGAATGGTGAATCGTTTGGAATTGTGAAGAAGTCTTCCGTTCCAGTTTATATGGCACGCTTGTTCGATGATAGCCGTGTCCATCAAATCGATATTTTGATTGATGATTGGGACGGCTTTTTGGATACCGCGATGGATGAAACTTATCACCCGGCCACCGTTGTGATTGATGGTGAGCGTTTTTCAAATATTGGTTTGCGTACGAAGGGGAATAACTCTCTGCGTATTAGTAATAAGTATGGCTCCGACCGTTACAGTTTGAAACTTGAATTCGATCATTATACGTCTAGTAGTTATCATGGATTGGATAAGTTTTCCTTGGATAGCTCTTTTCAAGACAATAGTTACTTAAAATCTTATCTGGCTTACGATATGATGGCCTTTATGGACGTACCCTCACCTTTAACCAGTTATACTTGGGTAACGGTAAATGGCGAGCCTTGGGGATTGTTTTTAGCGGTTGAAGAACCTGAAGAAGCCTTCGCCCGTCGAAACTTTGGGCTTGAATATGGCCAATTGTATAAACCTGATTACAAATACTTAGCTGATGAAAATGCTGATGTGGCTTTGAAGTACATTGATAACGACATTGACAGTTACGATAACATTTTCCGTAAAGCTAAATTTTCTCCGACTGAAGCGGATAAACGTCGATTGATTGGTGCACTAGATACTTTAGCAAGTGGAGTAGATTTGGAGTCGGCAGTCGACATTGAGACCGTTTTGAAATATTTTGCGGTTCAAGTGTTCGTTGTGAATTTAGATAGTTACTTAGGACGGACAGGCCATAATTATTTCCTTTATGAAGAGGATGGTCAGATTAGTATGCTACCTTGGGATTATAACTTAGCGTTTGGAACGTATTCCTTGGGGATGCCTAATCCGATCAACGACGCTGAATTGTACGTTAACTCCCCTATTTTTACTCCTGCAGCTGGTGATATCATGATGAATCGCCCTTTGTATCATAATTTGATGAAGTATGAGGATTCTTTTGTCCAGTATCAAGCTCACTTTGATCAATTCATTTCTGATTATTTTGAAAGTGGTCATTTTGAAGAAAAAATCGATGCCACTGCGGCAATGATTGCCCCTTATGTTGAGATGGATCCAACTGCTTATATTTCTTATGAGGACCATTTATTGGGAGTCGAGACGATTAAACAATTTTCCTTATTGCGGGCTGAGAGCATTCGCGGCCAGTTGGATGGCAAGATTCCAGGGACGATAAAAGGACAAGCTGAGGATAAGAGTCAGTTTATTGATGCCTCTTCCGTTTGGCTACCTGATATGGGCGAAATTGCTGATTTGAAAGACTAGCATTAGGTAAAAAGTAGCCCCTTTGATATAATTAGCTTGAGGTGGATTAAATTGAAACTAACAATTCGTAAAAGAATGTTGGGTGCGATTCCTTTGATGGAAGTCGTCCCAAAAGAAGAACGAAATAATAAACTCCCTTTGATTATCTATTATCACGGCTGGCAATCGTCAAAGGAATTGAATTTAACTCAAGCACGCTATCTCGCACGCCAAGGCTTTCGAGTGTTATTACCTGATGCGTTGAATCATGGTGAGCGTAAAATGCCTGTTTCAAAAATTCCGTCGCAAACCTTTTGGCAAAGTATTCATGCAAATTTATTTGAGTTCGGCTTTATTTTAGACCATTTTGACAAAATTGGCGTCTTAACGGATGTCATTGGCGTTGGGGGAACGTCGATGGGCGGTATCACGACTTGTGCCCTACTCACGCATCACCCGGAGATTAAAGCCGCTGCTTGCGTCATGGGATCGCCAAAGCTCACTGCTTATCGTGAGCGAATCGTGGAACACGCGACAGAACGCAAGATTCATATGCCAAAGGACTTTTATGAACTAACTGATTGGATTCCGAATTACGATTTATCCATGAATCCAGAAACTCTGGATGGTCGCCCGCTCTTCATTTGGCACGGTAAACAAGACCGCGTCGTCCCTTACGAGCACGCCGCAGAATTTGCTGAAGAGTTCAAAGATTTACCGAATATCCAGTTTGTTGATGAAGATGAGGCTCATTTGGTTAAAACAGACACGATGGATCGTGTGACAGACTTTTTTGTGGATAAGTTATTGAAATAGAATTTTGAAAAAGCGAGTTTAGCTCGCTTTTTTTGTTTTAAATGGAGTGTAGGGGTTTGAATTTCAGAGTGTTCGTGTCTGCAAATGAGGTTTT